>WLDR01000001.1 GCA_009704705.1 Actinomycetota bacterium
GTCGACTTCGCTTCTCAGCGCCGCAATGCCCGCGTCGGCCTGCAACGCGCGTCGCTTGCCTTCAAAGCCAAAGGGCTTAGTCACAACACCAATCGTGAGCGCGCCAATCGACTTGGCAATTCTTGCCACGACTGGAGCGCCGCCCGTGCCGGTGCCACCGCCCTCGCCCGCCGTGACGAACACCATGTCTGCGCCGGCCAGTGCTTCTTCAATTTCTTCTGCGTGATCTTCGGCGGCTTTTCGACCGACCTCGGGGTCGGCACCTGCGCCGAGTCCACGAGTAAGTTGGCGACCCACATCGAGCTTGACGTCCGCTTCGCTCATGAGAAGGGCTTGTGCGTCAGTGTTGACGGCAATGAACTCGACACCCTTGAGTCCGCGCTCGATCATGCGATTGACTGCGTTGACGCCACCACCGCCGACGCCGACCACCTTGATGACGGCGAGGAAGTTTTGATTGGTATTCACGTTCGGCCTCCGCGGAAACCCTAAACTTCAACTCGAAGTCTAAAGTTATACTGGGTATGCAATTGCATATCCCCTCGAGAGTACGGTGGCGCCAACTCGGTCTCGGTGAACGACACGCCGAACCCGAATCGTGGCGCGTCTAGCGAACGACGACGTTGTCCTTTGACGAGACGTCATATTCGTTGGCTGTTCCCGGGGGCCAGTTAGCCAAAAGCCCACTGAGTGCCCGCACCTTGAGCGCTGCGTCATCCGAGCTTCCCCAAAAAACTCTCTGTCCGGTGTCACCGAAAACGTAGGTGACGTCATCTGCCGTCGACGCTGAGATTTCGGAGATGCGGCTGCGAAGATCCGCGGGCAAGCTCTGGAGCACTTCGATCGCCGAGGCATACGCGACCCCCTTGGCCTCATCTTTCGGCACGCGAATCAACGGGTAATCTCCCGGGTTCTCAGGCCTAGATTCAATCGTGACGCCCGCCGCATCAATCAACTCGAATTTTGTGCCCACGGGAATGTAGACAATCGGTTGCCGTTCGACCACATGAAGGATGAGCCCATTGGGCGGCCTCGACTCAATTGAGTAGCTCTCAATGAGGGTCTGACGCCTCAAGACTTCTTCGATTCGGCCGATGTCAACGAGCGGAAGTGGTTGACCAATCTGGTCGGTCAGTTGCCCCGAAATAGCTGCAGGGTCGACTCGGGTGGTACCCGTCACAGTGATGGTCTGAACCCGCATAACCGGAGAGAACACTCCCACAACGACGAAAACGCCCACCGCCAGCAGCGACACGAGGGCGGCCGCCCACGCTTGGCGGCGGCGGCGAACCCGCGCCGTAAAGCGCCGTACTTCATTGCGTTCAAACGCTTTGCGTGCTTTCTTGGCTTCTCGCAGTGCCATTCGGGCGTCGGCCGCTTCTTCGCGCTGTCGGCGGGCAACGCCTGTCTCGCGAGTTTTGCGCGTCGGCGATTGCTTTTCGGCTTTGCGCGCGGGCCTCGATTTCTGCGGGGATTCCTTGGCACGCTTCGGTCGAGTCGATTCGGCATCCTCTCGTCTACTCGACAGGGACGTCACGTCCGCCGGTCGGCGTTCAGGTGACGATGGCGTCAGCGGAAAATCTGGGCGCTTCATGCCAACGGTGCGCGGTGGGTCAGCGCGTCGACGACCTGCGGAATGATTCGATAGACATCACCACAGCCCAGCGTGATCACAAAGTCGCCGGGGCGAGAAATCTCGGCAATTCGAGCGGCGGCCTGCGCCCAATCCGGCTCATAAAACACGTTTTGCGGGTCAGCGAATTTACTCGTCACGAGCTCACCGGTGACCCCCGGGACGGGGTCTTCGCGCGCGCCATAAACATCGAGGCACACCGTCACGTCCGCCTTGTTCTCGAGAACTTCGGCGAACTCAACGCACATCATCGCCGTACGGCTGTAGAGGTGAGGTTGTTGCAGAGCGATGAGGCGCCCAGCACCCACGACCGTGCGAGCTGCCGACAGCACCGCATCCACTTCGGTCGGATGGTGAGCGTAGTCGTCATACACGCTCACACCGTCGACTACGGCGTGAAGTTCGAAACGGCGCTCTGTACCGCCAAATTTGGCAATCCCCGCCATCGACGAAGCCGGGTCGAAGCCCATCCCGACGAGAACGGCAAAAACGCCAGCAGCATTAATCGCGTTGTGGCGACCAGGCACGCGAAGGGTTGTCTCGAACGACTCCCCGTTCCAGACCACGCCGAATCTCACGTTTCCTGCGCTGGTGTCGATCACAGAAATGCGTACGTCAGCTCCTGGGCTCTCACCGAATGTGATCACCCGGTCGTGGCTCAATTGTTGTGAAACCGAAATTGCGCCCGGGTCATCCGCCGAAATCACAACCAGCTCCGACGCGGCCGACGCAAACTTGACGAATGCGTCGATGAAGGCGTCATGCGAACCGTAGTGGTCGAGATGATCCGGATCGACATTTGTGATCAGAGCTACTGCCGTCGAGTAAATGAGAAAGGAACCATCGGATTCGTCAGCTTCAACGACGAACTCATTGGATGAACCTGATTGCGCACTTCTGCCGAGCCCGTGCACGACGCCACCGTTGACGAACCCGGGGTCTTCGCCGAGGTGCTTGAGGGCCGTGATCAGCATGCCGGTCGATGTGGTCTTGCCGTGGGCTCCGGCAACCGAAACGAGTCGCTTGTTCCTCGTGAGCCATTCCAACGCTTGTGCGCGGTGAAAGACCGGGATGCCTCGCTCCAGAGCGAGCAGATACTCCGGATTGTCTTGCCACAGTGCACCCGTGACGACAAGTTGATCAGCACTACCGACATGCGCCGCGTCGTGTCCAATGCTGACCTCAACGCCGAGATCCCTCAATGCGTGCGTTGCAGAAGACTCTCGCGAGTCTGATCCGGTGACCGAAATGCCTGACTCGACAAACATGCGGGCAATTCCGCTCATGCCAGATCCACCGATGCCAACAAAGTGCACCTTGCCCCACGTTTCGGGAGCTGTCACATTCAGGTCTGGCTTGATCACCGCAGAGTCCTTGCGAAGAGGTCGGCCACACGTGTGGCGCTAAGTTCACGATGACTCTAACTCAGGCAGAAGGGCGTCCCGTGAGCGCCACGCAGGTCTCTGCCCGTGGCTCGAGTCCGGTCACTTCGTAAGTGGCGCCATCGCCTCATCAATAAGGTCGAGCATGCGCGCTCGCCCGTCACGAATCCCCACAGAGGCAGATACGCTTGCCATCTCGTTCAGGCGCGCCGTATCGAGGAGGAGAGGAAGCGCGTTTTCCCGGATCCACGCCGGCGTGAATTCACCGTCGGGCACCAAGACTGCACCTCCCGCATCGACGAGAGGAAGCGCGTTGAATCGCTGTTCTCCGTTTCCGACTGGATACGGAACGAACACCGCGGGCACCCCCAGAGCGGCCAACTCACTGACTGTCGAGGAGCCGGCACGAGAAACCACAAGGTCAGCGCACGCGAGGGCGTCGCGCATCCGATCACAGTATTCGAGCACCACGTGACCGTGGGCCTGCGAGCCGATTGGCGCAGTTTGCCTGCCGGTGATGTGCAGTATTTGCACGCCGGCAGATCGCAGGTCGGGCACAGCCGCAGAGACAGCGCCATTGATGGAACGCGCTCCCAGAGAACCGCCGGTCACAACCAGTGTGAGCGCGTCGGGGTCGAGACCAAATGAACGCCTCAATTCCGCTCGTGAAGCCGGGTCGACGAGGTGTTCAAATTCCGCTCGCAGTGGCATTCCAACCAGGCGAGCGTCGCGCAGAGGTGTTCCAGGAATTGCGATGCCAACGAAATGAGTCCACCGCGAGCCCAGCCGATTCGCCAGCCCCGGACGAGCGTTTGCTTCGTGTATGACGATGGGGATGCGCTGTGCACGAGCGGCCGCGTAAGCCGGAGCCGATGCGTACCCCCCGACGCCGACGACAACGTCAACGTGCCGTCGAACAATCACGTCTCTCACGGCGCGAACGGCACGGCGCCAGCGAACAGGAAACGTCAAGGCCGACGCGGTCAACCGTCGGGGGAACGGGAGTTTTTCGATGGTAATCAGCTCGTATCCCGCCGCAGGCACCAGTCGGGCTTCGAGCCCCTCGGCCGTGCCCAGCATGAGTATCTCGGCAGACGCGTCTCGCTCGCGCAGCGCATCCGCAATTGCAATCATGGGATTGACATGCCCCGCTGTGCCGCCGCCGGCCATCAAATAGACGGTCACGTCTGCCGATCCGATCTGAGCGACGTCCGTTGACTCCCCCGCAGTGCCACAACATTCCGAACGGGCGACTGTTGACGCTGAGTAACAGAGCGCCGCGCTGAAGCACCTGGAGTACGACGACTATCGCGGTTTGCCCGTGCGAACGAAAGAACGATTCCGACAGCAACCAGGTTGGCAAAGAGCGCCGTTCCACCCGAGGAAAGGAACGGAAGCGGAACACCGAGAACGGGGAGAATTCCGACGACGACACCGATGTTTATCGCCGCCTGACCGATGATCCAGAACATGATGGCACCGGTCGTAATTCGAACCATGCGGTTGTCTGACTCTCGAATGATGCGCAAGAAGATCACGGTCAACAAAACGTAGAGGGCAATGACCACAAGGCACCCGATGAGTCCCATTTCTTCACCGATGATTGCGAAAATGTAGTCGTTGTCGGCCGCAGGAAGCCATGACCATTTGGACTTTGAGTTACCGAGTCCAACGCCGAAGATTCCACCATTTGCCATCGCCCACTTGCCGTGAAGCGGTTGCCAACATGCGTTGATGTAGTCCGTGCACTCGTTCATAAACGAGAGAATGCGGTCCATTCGGTTAGAACTTGTCCACGCCATGACCAAAATGCCCAGCGCACCGAGTGTCGCCGGAATGAGCAAAATTCGCATCGGGAGGCCGGCAAACAAGAGCCCGCCCACGACGATGATGGCCATAATCATCGTCGTGCCGAGGTCTTTGCCATAAAGCACCAATGCCATCAGTCCAACAGCGGGAATGATCGGAAATAGAACATGCCACGTGTTCATGCCAACCCGGTCGATGGCTTTGGGAAGTGCAACACCGAGTGAGACGGCGATGACAATCTTGACGAGTTCCGACGGCTGACCGGTGATCGACCCAATCGCAAGCCAGTTTCGGTTTCCGCCGGTCTCGACACCGAGAGGCGTAAATACCACCAGAAATTGAAGGATGAAAGCGGAAAGGAGCATGACCTTCAACCAGCGACCCCAAAAGACGAGAGGAAGCTTCGCGATGATAAGCATCAACGGAATGCCCAGCGCGGCAAATCCAGCTTGTTTCAGAAATCCACCAAAGAACCCGGAATCCGAGAGAAACGAGCCAATCGACGAGGCGGAGAAAACGATAATCAAACCAAAGATGACGAGAAAGACGACTGTGCCAAGGAGCATGTAATAGTTGGAATTCTCGGAACGCAGCGCATTGCCAAGAAAGATTCTCGCGGTGGTCGCCTTCGAGGGTGGAGTTTCACCGTTTCGGGGACGCTGGGGCCGTGTTGCACGGCGCGAGGAGTCAATCACGCTGCGGTTGGCGCGAGGTGGGCGCGGATTCGACATCACGCCTCCTCAAAGAAAACTATGTTCCGACGTGAGCTCGAACGGCCTCAGCGAAGAGCCGCCCTCGTTCCGCGTAGTCGGTGAATTGATCCATCGATGCTGCCGCCGGAGCAAGCAAAACGATGTCGCCCCGGGTCACAAACTCCGCCGCTAAACGCACGGCATCGCCCATGACGCCTTTAGTTTCGCTCGAGTTCACCTCCACGACGGGGATGTTCGGCGCGTGTTGCGCGAATGCGGCGAGCACCGAATCCCGCTCGATGCCAATCACGACCGCAGCTTTTAGGCGTTCGGCGTGACGCGCGACGAGGTCATCAATCGAAACTCCCTTGAGTAACCCACCGACAATCCACACAATCGAATCGTTTGCGCGCAGCGACGCGTCGGCCGCGTGTGGGTTCGTGGCTTTGGAATCATCAATCCACGAGACTCCGTCTACCGACGCAATTGTTTCGTAGCGGTGTGCATCCACTCGGAATGCCGTGGCCGCTTCGGCAACCGCCTCAATCGATGCCCCCACGCAACGGGCCAGTGCTGACGCCGCGAGCACGTTCGCCACCATGTGCGGGGCATCAAGACCGTTTGAACGAAGTTCATCGACCGTTGTGATTTCGAGCGCTTCGGCATGACGATTGTCGAGAAATGCCCGATCGAGCAAGATTCCGTCTACGACGCCGAAGTCGGACATTCCCGGTGAATCGAGTCCGAAACCAATTGCGCGCGCTCCGTCGACGACGTTCGCTTCTTCGACCATGTGCATGGTGCGGTCGTCGGCTCGGTTATAGACGCACGCAAGCTTCGTGTTCTCATACACTTTTGCCTTTGCCCGAGCGTATTCCTCGAATGAACCATGCCAGTCGAGGTGGTCTTCGGCCACGTTGAGGCACGCCGAAGCCACTGGAGAAACGCCCCGCATCCAATGCAACTGATAGCTCGACACTTCGACTGCGAAGAAATCGAATCCTTGAGGGTCGCGCACGGCGTCGAGAATGGGCACGCCGATGTTTCCGCACGGAGCCACGCGATAGCCGGCGTGCAACAACATGTGCGCTGTGAGCTGCGTCGTCGTGGTTTTGCCGTTGGTTCCCGTGATGAGAATCCATTCCGCAGGAGCCCCGGTTTGCTTGTCGCGCACGCGCCAGGCAAGTTCGATGTCGCCCCAGATAGGAATCTTGCGTGCCTGCCCCCAATTGAGAATTGGATGGTTGGGATGGTAGCCAGGTGACACGACGATGAGCTCGGGATCAAAATCCACAAGCTCCTGGGGAACCGAATCGCCGATTTCATCCAGCACGACCGAAACACCCAAGACTGAGCACATGTCTCGACGAATCTGGTCTGCGGTTGCCGCCACAACCAGAACCTTGCAGTTCAGTTCGACGAGCGTGTCAGCGACAGAGAACCCGGTGACGCCGAGGCCGAGCACTGCCACACGCAGTCCGGACCAATCGGCATGCCAGCTGTGCAGGTCTTCGCACCGAGGAGTCTCAGTCATGGAGAACTACCGCGAAAGCCACTCGAGGTAGAAGGTGCCCACGCCAGCCGCGACACACAGACCGGCAATGATCCAGAAGCGCACAACGACCGTGACTTCGGCCCACCCCTTCACCTCGAAGTGATGGTGAATCGGGCTCATCAAGAAGACGCGCTTTCCGCCCGAAAGCTTGAAATAACCACGCTGGATGAGCACGGATGCGGTGTCGAAAACGAACAATCCACCAATGAGAATGAGGAGGAGTTCGGTCTGACTCAATACGGCCAATGCGGCAAGGGCACCGCCGAGCGCCATCGACCCAGTGTCGCCCATGAAGATCTGCGCGGGAGATGTGTTCCACCACAAGAACCCGATGAGCGATCCCACAATCGCCGCCGCGATGATTGCCAGGTCAATCGGGTCGCGCACCTCGTAACACTTGTAGAGCACGTCTTTGTCAATTGTGGAGCTGAAGCACGATTGGTTGAACTGCCAGAAGTTGATGATGATGAAGGCGCCGATAGCGAGGATTGACGAACCCGAGGCCAAGCCATCTAGGCCGTCGGCAAGGTTTACGGCATTCGTAGTCGCGGTGACGATGATGATGATCCACACGCAGAACAGCACGATGCCAATGACTGTTCCCAGCGCCATGAAGTCGAGCCCCGTGTCTCGCACGACGCTGATTTCGGTTGAGGCGGGCGTGAGCCCATTTTCATCGGGGAAGTTGATGGCCAAGAGCGCGAAAGCTGTCGCGATGACAACCTGTCCCACAATTTTCCACCAACCGTTGAGGCCGAGACTGCGTTGTTTGTGGGTCTTGATGAAATCGTCAATGAAGCCGACCGTCCCGAGCCCAACCATGAGCATGAGCACGAGAAGAGGTGACAATTCAATCGACGAACCGGTAATCCAGCTCGAGGCGAAGTATCCGACGATGACGGCGAGGACGATGACGATGCCACCCATCGTCGGGGTGCCCTTTTTCCAGTGGTGATCGTTGGCCTCGTCGTCGCGGATGAACTGCCCCCACCCAATCTTTCGAAAAATTCGCACAAAGATTGGCGTGAAGAAAAGACTGAACACCAGAGAGATTGCCCCGGCGAGAAGCAGAGTACTCACGCGCTGACCTCTCCCAAACGATCGCCCAGAAAGCGCAGATTTGCTGAATTCGAAGACTTCACGAGTATCACGTCACCTGGGGCGACGTGACTGACCACATAATCGTATGCCTCGTCTGGTGACGCAAAGTACACGGACTCTCCATCCCATGACCCCTCGTTGATGGCAGAGATGTGCAGGCGTCGAGCCTCCTCACCCACAACCACAAGCGCGTCGATGTTGAGCCGAACGACAAGCAAGGCGATACGGTCGTGTTCTTCTCCAGAAAACTCGCCGAGTTCGGCCATCTCGCCCAGAACTGCAATTGTCCGACTTCCCGCTGGCGCGACCTGAACCAGAGTCTTGAGCGCAGCCGCCATGGAGTCTGGGCTCGCGTTGTAGGCATCATTGATGACCGTGAACGCATTTCCTGTCAAGACCTCCATGCGCCAGCGTTCAGCACGGGAAACCTCGCTCAACGTCGCCAGCACAGCATCGAGCGGGAAACCCAACTCCCTCGCAACGGCAATGGCAGCAAGGGCGTTCATCACGTGATGCTCTCCCAAGACCTTGAACTGCACGAGTCGCGACTCCCCGTCCGTTTCCAGCGTGAAGCTCGTGCCCGACAAGCTGGTCGAGATGCGGGATGCGCGATAATCACAACCCTCGCTGAGCCCAAACCACCTAATCGGGCCAGGCGCAACTTCTGCCATCAATCTCACCCGAGGGTCGTCACGATTCAGAATCGAAACGCCACCTGGCACGAGACCTCGAATGATTTCGGTCTTGGCGATGATTGTGTTTTCGATACCGCCGAACTCACCGGCATGCGCAAGACCGACCATCAACGCGACAGCAATGTCAAGGGGTGCGATTCGAGTCAACCGCTCTATGTGACCTATGCCGCTGGCCCCGAGTTCGAGCACGAGAAACTTCGTATCGAATGTCACCCTCAGCATGGTGAGGGGGGCGCCAACTTCGTTGTTGAAGGATGCCTTTGGCCACACTGTTTCACCGTGCTCGGCGCAGAGCGCGGCAACGAGGTTCTTCGTTGTGGTCTTTCCATTGGATCCGGTTATTCCGATTATCTTCAAGCGCCCGCGAGAGCGCACGCGAGAGACAACTTCGCGCGCAAGGTCTGCGAGTGCCTCCACCGTGTCCGGCACGATGATGTGCGGTACCGATGCATTCACAGCACGATCAACGACCAGTAGCGCGGCGCCGCGCTCGATTGCCTGAGGAATGAACAGGTGCCCGTCGGTTTCTTCGCCCGGCTTTGCGAAGAAGATCCATCCCGGCTCAATGAGTCGAGAGTCGGTGTCTGAAAAGCCCGAGATCACGTGAGAGTCTTCAACACCAGCGGGCAGAACTAAATCCCCCTTGAGGATTGATGAGATTTCACTGAGGGCCATGGGAATCATCGGTTTTCTCCAACCACGTATCCGGCTTCGCCGAGTGCTTTGCGAACATCCTCGCGAGCGTTGTATGGAATCTTCTTGCCCGCTTGTTCGCGATATTCCTCGTGGCCCGGGCCCGCATAGAAGATGACGTCTCCCACGTGAGCGAGCGAAATGGCCAGTCGAACGGCTCTCGCCGGATCTGGTTCTTCACGGATATCACCGTCGGGTCTAGCACCGACCGCCCCAGCCAGGAGCGCTGCCCGAATGCGTGCCGGATCTTCTGACCGCGGGTGGTAGTCGGTGATGATGACGATGTCTGCGAGGCGGGCCGAGATTGCCCCCAACTCTGATCGCTTTGCGACATCACGGTCGCCATCAGCGCCGAAAACCATGATGATTCGACCCGGCGTGACGCGACGAAGCGATTCCAGGCTCGCTCGAAAGGCTTCGGGCGTGTGCCCGTAGTCAACGACGAAAACGGGTCCAACGGGACCAGAAACCACTTCAAGCCGCCCGGGAATGTAGACCGGAATCCCCTGAGATCCGCCAATTGCATTCTCAACGTCCGCCGGCTCGAATCCGGACTCAATCACCATGACAATGGCCAACGCCGCGTTGAGTGCCATAAAGTCTCCGAGCACCGGGATGTGGGAGACGATGCTGATGTCGTCGGAGTAGACCCGGAATGTCGTGCGCTCAAAAGATTCACCAAGAATCTCAACGCGCCAATCTGCCACGACGTCTTCTCGAGTCGCGATGGTTGTACTCGGGATTTGGATGCTCTCGGCGAGCCGGAGTCCCCAGTTGTCGTCAACACAAACCACGGCTCGAGCGGCGACGCCACTTCGAAAGAGTCGAGATTTCGCCTCAAAGTAGTCCTCGAATGTTGCGTAGTCGTCAAGATGGTCATGGCTCAGATTGGCAAAGCCCACCACGTCGAAGTGGATTCCCGACACTCGACTGCGCGTCAGCGCTTGTGCCGACACTTCAAGTGCCAGTGCCTGAGCACCCGCTTCGCGCGCCAGCGCCATAAACGCGTGCAGTTCTGGCGCCTCCGGCGTCGTCAGCCCACTCGTGATTTCCCGGGCACCGATTCGTCGTTGCGCGGTGGTACTGAGCGCGGTTGTGAGGCCGATTGCCTCCAAGATCGCTGCAAGGCAGTACACAATGCTCGTTTTTCCATTGGTTCCGGTAACGCCAAACGTGAGACGGGTCTCGTCCTGCGAGTCGTAAACATGAGCCGCGACGTCACCGAGGATGTCGCGAGGTGAATCGACGACAAGAACGGGGACTGGGGCGTCGGCAATAATCTCGGCTCCGGCGACATCCGTCAAGATTGCAACCGCCCCCGCGACGAGGGCGTTGTCGGCAAACACGGCACCGTGCTGGTTCGCACCGGGGAGGGCCGCAAACAAGTCTCCGGGCCGCACATCCCGACTGGACAACTCGACGCCCGTCACGACGGTCGTGCCGACCTCACCAATGACACGTTGCGCAAAACGCATGGCAATCTCAGAGAGCGCATGGCCATCGGATGCCGAAGGTCGGAGTGACGGCATTGCTTCGTCCTGGTCCCTTCAGCTCGCTCGCGGTGCCAGAACAAGACTATCGTTTGCGAGCTTTCGACCCGGCGCTGACCCCGCCGTACCGCGCCACAAAGTGACGCTGTGACGATCTGCCGATTAGTACGTCACGGGCCAGTACGGAGAACCGGTTGTCGAAGGCTCAACGCGATACTCCTTAACAACCTGTTCCATGATGTCGCGGATCACCGGAGCGACAGCAGATGTGCTGTTGGACGACGGATTGGCCAGTGTGACGAGTACGACGTATTTTGGGTCATCCGCAGGAATCATGCCGGCGATGGACACGACAAAACTCGATGAGTAGGTGCCGTCACCAGCTGACATCTCTGCTGTTCCCGTCTTCGCTGCGACGCGATACCCCGGAATGGTGAGCTGCGGGCCGAGCCATCCGTCGGTGACAACCCCTTCCAGCATTTGCACAGTCTCGGTCGCCGCAGCAGGCGAGATGACTCGTTCTGCGCCTGGAACGGTTGGTGTCGACACGGAACCGTCTGGTGCGGTGCAGTCTTCAACGAGTCGAACCGGGAGCCGTACTCCCTCATTCGCAATGGCCTGGTACGCACTCGCCATCTGCACTGCCGTGGCGGAAAGCCCCTGGCCGAAAAAGAGGTTGTAATACGTTTGGTTGTCCCAGGCGTCGGTGTCATACAGGATGCCGGCCGATTCGCCCAAGAAGCCCACTGACGTCGGGGAACCAAGTCCGAACTTCGTCATGTAGTCATAGCGCTGGTCATTCGACAGCGCTTCGCCAAAAAGGCTCATGCCGACGTTGCTGGATTCAACGATGACTCCCTGCAGAGTGAGGTTGGCCGCGTGTCCCGAACTGTCTTTCACCCGCGCACCATCAGGAAACTCCATCACGCTCGGCGCATTAACCTGAGACGAGTGGTCGGCCAAGCCCGCATCAACGAGCATCGCTGCGGTCAATGACTTCATCGTCGAACCCGGCTCGTAGGGGGCCGCAAAAGCGTATGAGCCACGAAATTCTTCCGGAGTCCCGTCAATATTGTTGGGGTCGACGGAGGGGTAATCTGCGACTGCCTTGAGCTTGCCCGTCTCAACTTCGAGAACCACGGCAATTCCGAACGTTGCGCCTTGGGCAGCGGCCTGTGTCGCCAAGGTCTGTTGCGCGTACCACTGCAGGTCGGAGTCAATCGTGAGTCGCAGGTCGGAGCCGGGTCGCGCCTTGACTTCGGTCACGGTGCTACCCGGGATGCGAACCCCGTCAGCACCTCGTTCGTACGTCTCTTGCCCGTTAACGCCGGCCAGGCACTCATCTTCGGTGAGTTCGATTCCCGCCAACGCGGTGCCATCCGACCCAACATAACCGAGCAGATTTCCTGCTACCGACCCGTTTGGGTACGTGCGACTCGGTGCTTGTTCAAAGTAGAGCCAGGGAATGTCCAGCTCATTGAGCGCGCGAAACGCTTGAACGTCGACACTCCGTGCCACATAGGCAAAATCAGAATCAGGGTTCTCCGCGAGCTCGTCCGCAACAATCTTGAGAATGTCTTCGGGCTTCTGCTTTGTAATCGCCCCGATCTCGGTTGCTGCCTGGGCGAGCGTGACGGTGACGATGGATGATCCACTCCCCCGCTCAAAATCGCGAGCATTGCGAGGCGACATTGTGATGTCATAGCGCATGACCGCGTCGGCGAGCACCTTGCCGCTGGAGTCGGTAATCGTGCCTCGCGGCGCGAAAACCGTTGCCGGAAGAGACATTTTTCCGGCCGATGCCTCGTTGTATTCCGCGGCGCTGACAATTTGAATGTCAATGAGACGAACGACCACCAGAGCAAAAAAGGCGACGACAAAGACCAAAGTTGCGGTCACACGCAATCGGGTTGTTCGTCTCACGTTTGCCTTCTGTGTACGCGGTTTATCTGGTCGATAGGCCAGGAAGCCCGTTAGACAACGGTACGGGTCCGGTTGGTGCCGGAGCCGCTGGCGCGCCGGGTTGGGTGGTGCCGACGGAAGCCGTAGCTGCCGCCCCATCGGCGGGTGCTGTTGTGACGAGTGCAACGCCGGACAGAAGGGAGTTCGGTACGAGCGAACCTCCGTCGCTCGCGACAAGATTCTTGAAACCGTCTCCAGAAGTTGGCGAACCGAGTACTGCACCGTCCGAAAGACGCAGGTAGGCGGGGGTGTTGTTCGACAACATGCCCAGCGCCTCAGCGTTGAGTGCCAAGTGCTGTGGAGAAGCCAGTCGGTCGATTTCCTGCGTCATCTGTTGATACGAACGCGTGGCTTCTTTGTTGGCTGCTTGAAGAGAGGCAATTTCATATGCGCCGCTCTCCGTCGCAACGCTCAACAGCATCTGTATCACCATCACACCGAACATGACGCCGGCCGTGACGTAAGAAAAAAATGCCCTCGGTCGCCTGCGCTGACGCGGTTGCGACGAAGCTGATGTGCGCGAGCTGCGCTCCGTCGGCTTGACTGCAACGAGGTGCCGAACCGGGAGTGCAGTCGATCCCGTGCGTCTGGGTGCCACAAGACCCTGCCTGGAAATCGAGAGTTCTGGACGACGAACGTGCGCGTTCATACTCATGCCGCGTCCCTCACTCGTTCGACCGCACGAATTCTCACCGGCGTCGCCCGTGGGTTCGCAGCCTTTTCTTCGTCACTCGCGAGTTCTGCACCGCGCGTGAGCAGGCGAAAGGTTGGCGCGAGGGCGGCGATGCCCACGGGAACACCGGCGGGCGTTCCGTCTGTGGTGACCTCGGCGAATTCCGCCTTGACGATGCGATCCTCGAGTGACTGGTAGGACAACACAACAACGCGGCCTCCCACGCGGGTGGCCTTGAGCGCCTGCGGAATCGCTCGGTGCAATACAGCAAGCTCTTCGTTGACGTGAATGCGTAGAGCTTGAAAAACGCGTTTCGCCGGGTGCCCTGCGTTCATGAGGGCGGCCGGTGTCGCCTTCTGAAGGATGTCGACGAGCTGCCCGCTCGTTTCGATCGGTGCGTTCGATCGCGCATCCACAATCGCCCGCGCATATCGCGGCGCAAGCTTCTCGTCGCCGAATCGACGGAAGATGGAAGCCAGCTCGTCCGCTGTGAGGGTGGCAACGGCATCTGCTGCAGTGATGCCGGTGGTTTGGTCCATACGCATGTCGAGCGGGGCATCCTGCGCATAGGCGAAGCCGCGATCGGCACGGTCAAGTTGCAGTGACGAAACACCGAGATCAAACAAGAAGCCACTTACCCGAGGGGTTGCAAGGCGATCGAGCACATCGGTGATTTCGTCGTAAACCGCGTGCACGAGCTCGATGCGGTCAGCGAATGGTGCCAATCGCTCCCCCGCAATTCGAAGGGCATCGGTATCCCGGTCAATGCCGATGAGTCGCAGCTGCGGAAAGCGCGTCAGGAATGCTTCGGCGTGCCCGGCCATTCCCAGTGTTGCGTCAACGAGCACTGCTTCAGGGCCAGAGAGCGCGGGCTCGAGAAGTTCGATGCAGCGCTCGAGCGATACGGGGATATGAATTTGTCGAATGTCCATGTTGTATCCGCCTGGGGCGTTGGGTTTTGATTCCCCTCCGTCTCGAGCCGGCTACCGGGGAAGTGATTTCCGGATGAGACTGGCGAGGAGTCAAAACCAAACGACTAAAAGAGGCCGGGAATCACCTCCTCGTCGGTACCTGAGAAGGTGGACTCGTGTTCGGCAAGGTAGGTATCCCACGCACCTGAGTCCCAAATTTCGACCCGGTTTCCCGCACCAATGACAGTGAGATCGTGACGAAGGCCTGCGTACTCGCGCAGGTTTGCTGGAATCGTGATCCGGTTTTGCTTGTCGGGCATCTCCGCACTCGCGCCGGAGAGAAATACGCGGAGAAAATCACGGGCCACTTTGCTCGTGACAGGCGCTTGGCGAATCTTTTCGTGGAGCGATTCGAACTCACGTGATGTGAAGACGTAGAGACAGTTCTCTTGCCCACGAGTTACCACGATGCCGGCCGCGAGTTCGTCGCGGAACTTGGCCGGCAGAATGACGCGCCCTTTGTCGTCGAGTTTGGGTGCGTGGGCTCCAAGGAACATTTCGGCGCACCTCCCCTCTATTCCGGCCAGTCAAGTGGTACTCCCCCACTTTACTCCACTTTGCACCACAAAAAAGCAAAAACGAGCAATATTTTTACATTGAAGGATAAAAACTGAGTAATTTACTGGCTTTATTGGGTGGAGGAAAATGGAGTGCGTGCCCAGTTTTTGGGCAAAAAAAGCGCCACCCCGAAGGGTGGCGCTGGGGTGACTCAGATCTTGGAGCTAGCCGCGACCCTCTTTGCGGTCTTCCCACTGCTGTTCCATGCGCTGCATGAAACCACCAGCACGAGCCGGACGAGTCTTGGCCGACACCGCAGTTGCCGACGCCGGGCGGCTGGCCACAATGACTCCGACAAAGACAACCGCAAAGCCGGCGACGCCGACGAGAATCATTTGGGCCATGACTCCGGCGATCATGACGCCGATTCCAGCAACGGCGATAATCACGCCCATCGTGAGGAATCGATAGTTCGGCCGCATCCGCTCACCTCGGGCAGAAACCACATCGGCGTCGCCGCCATACAGGTTTCGTTCCATTTCGTCGAGCATGCGCTGCTCGTGCTCAGACAAGGGCATGTGCACCTCCAATTCGGTCGAACAAAGTTGAGAAGTCGTTGGACAAGTGTAACCCGGCTCCGCATGGATAGGCTAGGCGAGTGGCGGAACAAGACGAATGGGTGACTCGCGTCAGCAGTCGGATCCAGGATTTTCTCAGCGAGCGCGCGAGCGAAATGGACCCCCTGGGTCCCGACGTCGCTCCATTCGATGCGTTTGCTCGCCAATTCCTTAACGGAGGCAAGCGCTTCCGCGCGCTGTGCACCGTTCTGGGTTTCCGGATTCACGGCACAGCGGTCACGAACAATGTCATCGACATGGCTTCCGCTCTCGAAATTTTTCATGCCGCGGCTCTCGTGCATGACGACATCATGGACAACTCGGACACCCGTCGAGGACAGCCCTCGGCCCACCGCGCATTTGAATCCGTGCATTCGGGAGCATCGTGGGCCGGTGACCCCGCCTCGTTTGGCGTTAATTCAGCGCTCCTGTTCGGTGACCTGCTTCTCGCGTACAGTGACGAACTCGTGAACGCCGCGCTCGACGATGCCGATCGCAACACTCGCCTTCGTACGCGTGTTGAATTTGATCGCATGCGCCGTGAAGTCACGATGGGTCAATACCTCGACATCGTGGAAGAACGGGCGTGGCCTCGCGTCGACTCTGCAGACGCCTTAGATAGAGCAGGAAGGGTCGTCGTCTACAAGTCGGCGAAGTATTCAATTGAGGCGCCACTGCTCATCGGCGCAGTGCTCGGCGGGGCAAGCGAACGGGACGTGGACACTCTGCGCGCATTTGGACTCCCCCTCGGCTTTGCGTTCCAGCTTCGCGATGACGTTCTCGGAGTGTTCGGAGACCCCGCCGTCACGGGAAAGCCCGCAGGTGACGACATTCGCGAAGGTAAGCGCACCGTGCTCATCGCCCTGGCGATGTCTCGAGTGAGCGCATCCGAACAGCGACTGCTCAACGAGTTGCTCGGGGATCGTTCGTTGAGCGCAGAGCAGGTCAGGGTTGTGCAAAACACCTTGGAAAGTTGTGGCGCCCGCGATGAAGTGGAGTCACTTATTACGGACTATGTGGCCCAGGCGCACGCGGCTATCGAAACAAGTGATTTCGCCGAGTCGTCGCAAGTTGCCTTGCGAGACCTCGTAGCCGGTGTTACCAACCGAGTTTCCTGAGCACAGGCTTCTCATCACGCCAGAGTCATTGCGACTCGGCGCACCTCCGCCTTTCGACCCGAGCGCAGAGCGTCGATGGGTGTTGCGCCCAACGCGTCATCTTCGCTGACGAGCCATCGCACAATCTCGTCGTCGGTGAAGTGAAGGTCACTGAGAACAATGGCTGTGCCATGCAGTTCCGTGAGAACGTCACGGTCGCGGATGAAGCTGGCAGGAACGACGAGCACCCCGTCGCGTCGCACCGCAACGAGATGCCGATCTTCGATCAAGCGACGAACCTGGCTTTGAGTTCGTCCGAGAACCTCAACGAGGTCGGGTACCGTCAACCACTCAAGGTCGTCGAAAACGTCATGTGCCACAGTGATTGAGTTTGCCACGCCATTTGCTTGACGCAAAACGCCGAGACTAATGCCCGGTGTTCGCCGGATGCATGGGGATACTCGAGTCACGACGTTGACACGGGAGGGCGGTGAGTATCGTGGGCGAACCACATTTTCGTTCGACACATACGGCGAGCGCCCCGGTCATTCGTGACTCGTCACGACGTCACACCGGAGTCGTCGCGCTTCTGCGCCGAGCTCGCGCCAAGACGTCCATCGCTGTCACTGCTGCAATTGGACTCGTCTTCGGGGGTGTTATCGCAGATGTCCCCGCGCGCGCTTCCGATGAGCCCAGAGACTCTCCGCAACCCGGGTTCGGTGGTTCTCGACCTGTTTCAAGCCCCAACCCCGCAAAGCCAGGCGAAATTCGTCCTCGCACACACACGGTTGAAGCGGGTGACACTCTTTCGACGATTGCAGCTCGCTACGGAATTTCGACCGCCGGGCTGCTCACGGCAAACGGCTTGAGCTGGAAGACGATGATCTTCGCGGGACAGGTGTTGCACATCCCCCAGTTTTCTTCGGACCCGTATGACCGCAGTGAACCAGAGGTGCTCTCGCGTTATCGCGTAGCGGCCGGTGACTCACTGGCCAGCATCGCCAGCTTCTACGGTGTTCAACCACTAGCGCTGATGACAGCCAATGGCTTGGGCCCGCAGAGTCGTTTGGTCGTGGGTCAGCGACTCGTTGTTCCGAATGCAGAGATCATGGGAGAAATTCCCGCGCCGGGGGCTTCGAATTAGCTCCAGCGCGAATCGGCAATCACGGTGACACTGAGGTTTTTCGTGTGTTTCGCTCCCGCTAGCTCACACACCCGTTGCCTAAACTCGTGACTGTGAATGCCTCGACCGGTGACGTCTTGATTGGACGACTTATCGACGGTCGTTATCAGGTAAATCAGCGCATCGCCCGTGGTGGAATGGCAACGGTTTACCTCGCGACTGACTTGCGGCTCGAGCGACGCGTAGCCGTCAAGGTAATGCACAGTCACCTCGCGGACGACTCCGCCTTCACGAGTCGCTTCATTCAAGAAGCGCGATCGGCTGCCCGGCTGGCGCACCCCAATGTGGTGAGTGTCTTTGATCAGGGACAAGACAGCGACATTGCCTACTTGATTATGGAATATCTGCCCGGCATCACCTTGCGTGACTTGCTCAAGGACTACGGAAAGCTGACCGCCGAGCAAACGGTAGACATCATGGATTCCGTGCTCAAGGGCCTGGCTGCCGCGCACGAATCAGGAATTATCCACCGCGACCTCAAGCCCGAGAACGTGCTTCTCGCGGATGATGGCCGCATCAAGATTGGTGACTTTGGGCTGGCCCGTGCGACAACGGCTCACACTGCGTCGGGGCAAGCACTACTCGGGACAATTGCATACCTGAGCCCCGAGCTCCTCACGCGCGGCACCGCAGATGCACGAAGCGACATTTATGCACTGGGCATCATGATGTACGAGATGCTCACCGGGGAGCAGCCCTTCACGGGCGATCAACCCATGCAGGTGGCCTACCAGCACGCCCACAACGATGTGCCGCGACCGTCGATCTTGAATCCCAACGTTCCGCCAGAGCTCGATGAACTCGTTGTGTGGGCCACTCAGCGCACACCGGCCGAGCGACCGGCAAGCGCATCCACATTGCTCGATGCGCTCATCACTGCGGAACGTGCGCTCAAGCGGCCAACGGAAGCAACCGGCTTGACCACGCAGCAGACGGTCGTCATGCCCGCTGGCGAGTCTCCCCGCACGGATTCGACGCGTGTGCTGACCGGCTCGGTCAGACAGGTCGGAACAGAGACCGATGCCGTCGCACGTTTGCATGTCAGCGCAGAAACACGCAAGAAACGCGGACTGTGGCTCATCATCGCCACAATTGCACTTGCCGCGCTCGGTGGCGGGCTGGGGTGGTTCTTCACTGCGGGGCCGGGTGCACTCGAGACGATTCCCGCCGTTGCCGGCATGAACCCTGCCGAAGCCAAGAGCACAATCGAAGATGCGGGCTTTGTCGTGAAAAGCGGTCAAGCAAACTCAAGCACGGTTCCGGCCGGGCTCGTGGCCGGCACCGACCCCACCGAGGGCAGCCTGGTGCAGCGTGGGTCAACCATCACGGTGCTTGTCTCCATCGGACCAAAGATGCTGCCCGTGCCGACGCTCGTCGGGCTTCCCGAAGCGGAGGCCAAAACCCTCGTCACGTCGGCGGGGTTCAAGGTCGGCACTACGTCCAACCTCTTCTCTGCGGAGATTGCCAAAGGCACAGTCATTCGCGCACTGGGAACAGACGGCACGGATCTCGGTTCAACCTACGCCGACGGGGCGAACATCACGCTCGTCGTCTCAGCAGGACCTGTTCCCGATGTCGTCGGCAAGACAATTGAGGAAGCAACGGCGACTTTGCGTGGCGCCGGTCTCACTGTTGGTGCGAACACTGAAGAGTTCAGTGACACCATCGAGAAGGGTCTCGTCATCTCGCTTGTGATTCCCGAGGCCGGACTCAAACCCGGTGATGTCGTCAACGTTGTGGTCTCAAAGGGACCCGACCTCGTTGATGTGCCCAACATGGTCGGCTGGACTATTGCGGATGCACTCGCCAAACTTTCGGAGCTTGGGTTCGACGCCTCAACGAACACGCCAGAAATCTACCGTGATGAGTTACTCGTGAAGTCCCAGTCGGCGGTGGGCGGTACGAAACGTGGCTCCACCGTCATGGTCTACAACCCGTAGCGACTTCCTGTCACAGCACACGCAACGCGGTTAGCGGCGCTTCAGTTCTTCCGCGACCAAGAACGCAAGTTCGAGCGACTGGCTGTGATTGAGTCGTGGATCGCACAACGACTCGTAACGCGTTGCCAACGTTTCTTCGTCAATCATCTCTGATCCGCCGAGGCACTCAGTGACTTCATCACCGGTGAGCTCGACGTGCATTCCGCCGGGATACGTGCCGACAGCGCGATGAGCCTCAAAGAACCCCTGGACCTCGTCAAGAACATCATCGAAGCGACGCGTCTTGTAGCCATTGGGCGTCGTCATCCCGTTTCCGTGCATCGGGTCGGTGATCCACAGCGGATTTGCATCGCTCGACTTGACCGCTTCGAGTAGCGCAGGCAGCGCATCCCGAATCTTGCCGGCGCCCATGCGGGTGATGAATGTGAGTCGACCCGGTTCGCGGTGCGGATCGAGCTTGTCGATGAGCTGCAACACGTCATCCGGTGACGTTGTCGGGCCGAGCTTGACACCGATGGGGTTTCGAACACGCGAGAGAAAGTCGACGTGGGCTCCGTCGAGATCGCGGGTGCGCTCGCCAATCCACACGAAGTGAGCAGAAGTGTTGTACGGCGTGCCCGTGCGCGAGTCAATGCGAGTCATCGGGCGTTCGTAGTCCATGAGCAACGCTTCGTGACTGACGAAGAACTCCGTGCGCTTGAGCGCTTCGAAATCGGCGCCACAGGCGGTCATGAAATTGATGGCTCGGTCAATCTCGCGAGCAAGCTGTTCGTATCGAGCGTTTGCCGGGTTTGATGTGAAGCCCTTGTTCCAGTTGTGAACTTCGCGCAAGTCTGCAAAGCCACCCTGCGTGAATGCCCGGATGAGGTTCAAGGTCGACGCGCTCGTGTGGTAACCCTGCACCATGCGAGCTGGGTCTGCGGCGCGCGACTCTGGCGTGAACTCGTAACCGTTGACAATGTCGCCTCGGTAAGCGGGCAATGTGACGTCGCCGCGCGTTTCGGAGTCGCTCGATCGAGGTTTGGCGAATTGGCCAGCCATGCGGCCCATCTTGATCACGGGCAACTCAGCCGCGTACGTGAGAACGACGGCCATTTGAAGCAACGTCTTGACGCGATTGCGAATTTGATCAGCCGTTGCACCGGCGAAAGTTTCGGCGCAGTCGCCACCTTGAAGCAAAAACGCTTTGCCACTTGCCGCGACCGCGAGGCGCTCGCGCAACGTGTCCACCTCACCCGCAAAGACGAGTGGAGGAAGAGAGGCGATCTTCGTGGATGCCGCAGCCACAGCAGCCTGGTCGAGCCATGGCGGCTGTTGCTTAATCGGCAAGCTACGCCAGTGGTCCAGCCCGTCGATGACGCTCTGCGTTGCGGCGATCACTGCTTCGTTTGTCAATGACAATTCGTCACTGCTCCTCTTCGCATATAGAAATCCCACGATTCGTCGAAAGCGAATACGGGAGTTCTCAGCCTACCCAGAAAGGGATGCGCGCTTTTCCTTGACGCTACTGGCGTACACGTCGACGTAGTTCTGTCCGCTCAGGCCGAGGAGCTCGTACATGATTTCGTCTGTGACGGCGCGAAGAATGAACCGGTCACCTTCGAGCCCGTAAAACCGACTGAAGTCGAGCGGTTCGCCAAAGATGACACCGATGCGACGGATGCTCGGCAAGCGCTTGCCGATGGGCATGGCTTTCTCGGTATCGATCATTGCCACGGGAATGACCGGAACGCGGGCCTCCAGAATCATGCGCGCGACTCCGGTTCGACCCCGGTACATCTGCCCATCAGGACTACGTGTGCCCTCGGGGTAAATGCCGAGAACCTTGCCCTCGGCCAACACACGGAGGCCCGTATTGAGCGACGCTTCCGAGGCCTTACCGCCAGAACGATCAATGGGAAGCTGGCCTGTTCCCATGAAGAAAACCTTCGTGAGCCACCCCTTGAGACCCTTGCCCGTGAAGTACTCGCTCTTGGCGAGAAACACCATCTGACGCTCAATTACCAGGGGCAAAAAAATCGAATCGATGAATGACAAGTGGTTCGAAGCAAGAATCACGGGACCCTCGGCAGGAATACGCCCCGCGCCCGTCACCCAGGGACGAAAGATTCCCTTGACGAGAGGACCGACAACGATGTTCTTCATCACCCAATAGAACATTTGCTCGCCTCCGTGCTCGAGATTTCAGTCTAAGCGAGAACGCTCTCGAGCCAAGTCTGCGGCGCCAACGACGCCGGCATCGTTGACGAGTTCGGCAATGGCGAAATCGGGCTCCGGATGGAATCCGCGCGCTGACATTTCGCGCTGGAAACTCGCCCGTACGGGGTCGAGAAGTGCCGCGCCGGCCGACGCCACTCCCCCACCGATGACGAAGATTTGCGGGTCGAGCACGGCGGCGATGGATGCGCATCCGCGGCCCAACCAATGCGCGACTTCCGTTAACGCCTCGTGAGCGTTCGGGTCACCGTCTTCGAGTAACGCACGAAGGGCATCCGGATCCATGGTGCCGTCGGTCTCGAGTGCCGCGCGGAGCGGGGTTCCCGCTGGCAGCGCTCTCGCTCGTTCACTCGCGATCCGCAGCAAAGCCCGACCCGATGCGTACTGCTCGAGACACCCGTGTGCGCCACAACCGCACTCAAGACCCTCATTTACAACGCGCACGTGTCCCAGTTCACCTGCGGCACCGAACCCACCGCGAACGAGGCGCCCATCGATGATCACCGCACCGCCGACTCCAGTTCCAGATGTGAGCATCGTCATGTGCGTGTAGCCACGACCCGCGCCAAATCGATATTCGGCCCAACCTGCAGCGTTGGCGTCGTTCTCGATAACGATGTTTGAGCCGATTCGAGCCTGTAGTTTTTCGCGCAGAGGCTCAGAGCGCCACGATATGTTGGGCGCGTACAAGACCGTTGAGCCGTCGGCGTCGATGAAGCCGGCCGCAGCAATTCCGATCCCTGAAACATCACGATTGTCGAGCAGGGTTTTCGCCATAGCAACGATGGCGTCCTCCATCTCAGCCGCGCTCGACGCGGGCGAGGGCACACGGTTCATTTCTGAGATATTGCCGTCGAGAGAAATAAGTGCCCCGGCGATTTTGGTGCCACCGATGTCGATACCGATTGCGTACATCAGACCTACCCCAACATCGTTTGACTAACTAGAGTGTAGGTGCCATCGAATAAAGGAGTCCGACGTGCAGCAAATCGAAATGCCCCTGCTTGTAGCGCATGATCCAAATGCGAATGCCACATCAATCTTGTTGGAGAGGGTTACCAAGTCGCCCGACTTGCCCCTGTTCTCGCTTCCGGATGGTGCAGGTGGCTGGACGACAATCACGGTTCAGGAATTTTATGACCGCGTGACCGCTCTCGCGAAGGGAATGATGGCCTCGGGCATCCAGCCTGGAGACAAGATCGGTTTGATGTGCAAGACGCGATTCGAATGGACGTTGTTCGACTTCGCCACATGGTTTGCCGGAGCAATCCTGGTACCCATCTACGAGACCAGCGCACCGAACCAAATCGAGTGGATTCTCGATGACTCTGAGGCGATTGCCATCATCGTCGAGGCCAAGATGCACCGTGAACGGTTTGAGTCGATTAAGTCCGCAGTGCCCAAGGTGCACACGGTCTGGACCATCGATGACGGAGCCATCGAGGCGATTAGCGCGCTTGGCTCGGGCATTTCCGACGCGGATCTCACAAAGCGACGTACCAAGGCCAAAGGCAAAGACACTGCCACTCTGATCTACACGTCCGGTTCGACCGGTAGCCCGAAGGGCTGCGTGCTTACCCACGCCAACTTTGTCGATTTGTGTCGCAATGCCCGCGCCGCCATTCCCGAAGTTGTGAACGAGCGAAGCTCGACGCTCCTCTTCATTCCTCTCGCCCACGTTTTCGCCCGTTACATCTCCGTCCTCAGCGTGGACGGTGGTGTTCGGGTTGGACACCAGCCAGATACGACACAGCTGTTGCCCTCGCTTCAGTCGTTCAAACCGTCGTTCTTGCTTGCCGTTCCGCGCGTCTTCGAGAAGGTCTACAACTCGGCCGAACAAAAGGCTGAAGCCGGCGGCAAGGGCAAGATTTTCCGCACAGCGGCGGCTACCGCAGTTGAGTACTCGAAGGCCCGAGAAGCGGGTCGCGTCTCTCTCGGCCTATCTCTCAAGTTCAAGCTCTTCGATCGACTGGTGTTTTCAAAGCTCCGCGAAGCCATGGGAGGCAACGTCCGTTGGGCTGTCTCCGGCTCGGCACCACTCGGTCCTCGACTTGGCCACTTCTTCAACGCCTTGGGCATCACGGTTCTCGAGGGCTACGGCCTCACGGAAACCACCGCTCCCGCAACGATTAACCGTCCGTCCAAGGTCAAGATCGGCACTGTTGGGCCGGCGCTTCCCGGCGTGTCGATTCGGATTGCCAAAGATGGCGAGATTGAAGTGAAGGGTATCGACGTATTCAAGGAGTACTGGAAGAACCCGACCGCCACGAAGGAAGCATTCCGCGACGGCTGGTTCAAGACCGGCGATATCGGAACCCTGGACGAGGATGGCTACTTGTCCATCACTGGTCGCAAGAAAGAAATCATCGTCACCGCCGGTGGAAAGAATGTTTCACCGGCGTATCTCGAAGATCCAATTCGCGCGGATCCGGTTATTGGTCAAGTCGTTGTCGTGGGTGACCGCCAACCGTTTATTTCTGCTCTCATCACGCTCGACATCGAGATGCTCCCGATGTGGTTGACGAACAACAAGCTCGACCCGAAGATGACCCTCGCCGATGCTTCCAAGAACGCAGCTATTCGCGACCATGTGCAGAAGGCCATCGACCGAGCAAACGCTCGAGTCTCGCAGGCGGAATCCATTCGCAAGTTCGTGATCTTGCCCATTGAGTTCACCGAAGCAAGTGGACACCTCACGCCCAAGATGAGCATCAAGCGTCACGTGATTGAAAAGGACTTCTCCGACCAGATCACCGAAATCTACGCATCGTCACACTCCACGACCGGTTCGATTGAAACGACGGGCTCTTAGTTGGACGTCTCCGTCAGAACCAGTCGGATTCTCTGACTTGCTTCATCGCTTCACGCCGTGTTTCAGGCTCGAGGCGGTCAAGGTAGAGCATGCCATCTAGATGGTCTGTCTCGTGCTGGAGTGCTTGGGCCATTAAACCTGTGCCCTCAACGAAGATGACGTTGCCGTCGACATCGGTTCCGCGAACCCGGGCAAAGGGATACCTCGGAGTCTTGAACCACAGGCCGGGTACCGAAAGGCAGCCTTCGTCGACGAGCTCGAGCTCACCATCCACAGCGTCAATGACGGGGTTCAGCACATAACCGACGTCACCGTCAACGCTGTAGCTGAATGCCCGAAGTCCGACCCCGATTTGAGTTGCTGCAACTCCGGCGCGCCCAGGCAATGCAACGGAATCCATCAGGTCCTTGACGAGGGCGCGCACGTTCTCGTCAATGGCGTCAATTTCATCTGCACGAGTCTTCAAGACCGGATCACCAAAGATCCGAATCGGCCGTTCCACGGTGACGCGGATTAGTTGTCTTGAAGTCCGTCGACGACGAGGGCAGCCAGCAGTCGCGCGGCTTCCTGCGTGACCGGGCGCAACTTATCGAAATCTATGACGGAGCCGGCGGCGAGAAGCGGGTCGTAAGGAATTCGAACCACATCACGAACGCGTGAGCGGAAGTGTGCCTCGATCTCTTCAAGCTTGACGATGTTCGTGCCCTGAGTCGCCGTGTTAATGGTCACAATCGCATTGCGCACAAGATTGCTGTATCCGTTTGCATCCAACCAGGTCAGCGTTTCGGCGGCCAGACGGGATTCGTCGAAACTTCCACCCGAGACCACAACGACAGCGTCGGCTCGTTGAAGGGTCGCGCGCATCACCGAGTGAACGATGCCCGTTCCACAGTCAACAAGTGCAATCGAGTAATAACGAGAGACCATGTCGGCGACGACGTTGAAGTCGTTCTCGTCAAAAGCCTCGGAGAGCAACGGGTCAGTGTCTGACGCAAGAACATCGATGCGCGATTTGTCGCGCGTGATGAAGTTGGAGAAATCGGTGAACGTTGAAATCGTTGCCGCCTTGTTAACAACGTCGCGAACCGTGAACTGACTACCTCGAACGAAACGTTCCGCGAGCGTTCCACGGTCGGGGTTAGCGTCAATGGCAATGACGCGGTCCTCGCGAACCCGAGCCAGGGCCATGCCGAGCAGGGTCGTCACGGTTGTCTTTCCGACACCGCCCTTTCGGGTGAGAATGGCAATGAAACGCGGACCACCGCTACCTACATTGCGTCCAATGCTGAGGTCGATGGCCTTACGATGGCGAACCGACATCGAGTCGCCACGGTTGACGAGACCAAATGTCGACTTGTACAAGAAACGGTTGAAGCCCTCGGTCGGAACGTCATACACCGGGTCAAGGTCGAGCACGCGATCGGGGGTCAGTAGCGAAACCGGTTCGGGGTGAACGGAAGCTTCACCCGACTTGCGGTCGCGTCGCGACGGCATGGCTGGCCCGTCAACGGGCACCTGAATCGGGGTTTCACCTGTCGTCACCGGGATGACAATTTCCGTCGTCGACACAGATACTGCCGCCTGAGGGTCAACGGTGATTTCTTCTCGAGCGGGTGCTGCACGGCGACCCGTCGCGCGTGCTGGTGCGCGTCCCGATGATTGTGCCTCGTCAGTCGATTTCTTCTTAATGATCGTGTTCCGTTTCCGTATCCGTTATCCGTTCAAGATTACGCTTTTGTTCTAATAACGACCCACAGGTCGCCCGACTCTACTTGCGCGGTCCCCCGAACGGCTACACGTTCCACAGTACCCGCTATGGGAGACGTAATCGCCGCCTCCATCTTCATGGCTTCAATAGTGGCGATGGGTTCTCCCGGCGCAACGGTCATTCCTTCGGTCACCTTCGTTGTGACGGCGCCGGAGAATGGCGCAGCGATGTGGCCCGCATTGTTTGGGTCTGCCTTTTCGGCCGATATCGAGTCAACGGAAATTGTCCGGTCTCGAACGAACACCGGACGAAGCTGTCCGTTCATGGTCGCCATCACGGTTCTCATCCCCTTGTCGTCGGGCGCACCGATTGCTTCGAGCCCGACATAGAGGCGCACGCCTGAGGAGATCTGCACGACGTGTTCGACACCGGGTTCTAGTCCATAGAGGTAATCCACGGTGTCAAGAACCGACAAATCGCCATACGTTTCTCGCATCGAGTCGAAGTGCTGCGTCGGAGCTTCAAACAAGAGACGATTCAGAGTCGATCGTCGGAGCAGACCGGGGTGGTTGATTGATTCAGCGTCTTGCGGGGACAGATGCGC
The DNA here is from genome assembly GCA_009704705.1 of Actinomycetota bacterium. Taxonomy (GTDB): domain Bacteria; phylum Actinomycetota; class Actinomycetes; order Actinomycetales; family Microbacteriaceae; genus RFQD01. Next base: position 27,333 of record WLDR01000001.1, read on the forward strand.
AACCTCGACCTTGCGGTCACGTCCGGCCAGCACCTTCGAGCGGAATGGCTCCGGCCATCCCCCCGGAATTTCACCGAGCTCGCCAGCCATGAATGCAACAACGGAATCCGGGATGTCATAGTTCTGAGGGTTCGCCTCGAAGTCTTCTGGGTCCGCATTGACGGCTGCGAGGTGCAGAGCCAAATCCCCGACGACCTTCGATGACGGTGTCACCTTAGGGATACGGCCCAGGATTCGATCTGCTGCCGCATACATATCTTCAATGAGTTCGAATCGCTCTGAAAGACCCAATGCGATTGCTTGCTGACGGAGGTTCGACAGTTGCCCTCCGGGAATCTCGTGATGGTAGACGCGCCCAGTCGGGGCCGGGAGCCCTGATTCGAAGGGACGGTAAAGCTGACGCACTGCCTCCCAGTAGGGCTCCAACGAGCAGACAGCGTCAAGGTCGAGACCGGTTTGCTTTTCGGTGTCGTCAAGAGCTGCAACGAGAGCAGACATCGACGGTTGACTCGTAGTACCCGACATGGGGGCACTCGCGGTGTCTACGGCGTCAGCACCAGCCTGAATTGCCGCAAGCAACGTAGCGAGCTGACCGCCAGCCGTATCGTGCGTGTGAACGTGCACGGGCAGGTCGAACCGACTACGCAGGGCCGAAACCAACTTGGCCGCAGCGGCCGGACGAAGCAAGCCAGCCATGTCCTTGATCGCGATGATGTGCGCACCCGAGGCAACAATTTGCTCAGCAAGTTTCAAGTAGTAATCGAGAGTGAACTTTGTCTCACTCGGACTCAAAAGATTGCCGGTGTAGCAGACACCGACTTCGGCAACCGACCTGTTCGTAGCCAGCACAGCATCAATAGCGGGTCGCATCTGGCCAACGTCGTTCAACGCGTCAAATATGCGAAAGATGTCAATGCCCGAGCGGCTCGCCTCGTCAACGAATGCGTCCGTCACAGCCGTCGGGTACGGCGTGTAACCGACAGTGTTTCGTCCGCGCAGCAACATCTGAATTGCAACGTTGGGCAAACTCGCGCGGAGTTTGTCGAGGCGCTCCCAGGGATCTTCGGCCAAGAATCGAAGGGCGACGTCATAGGTCGCCCCGCCCCATGCCTCAACCGAAAAGAGCTGGGGCATCAGCCGTGCAACGTAGGGCGCGACGTCGACCAAGTCGCGGGTGCGCACGCGCGTTGCAAGCAACGACTGGTGCGCATCCCGGAAAGTGGTGTCTGTCACTGCGACCGCGGTTTGCGCACGAAGCGCTTGCGCGAATCCGTAGGGCCCGAGCTCTTCCAGCCGTTGCCTCGAGCCGTCTGGTGCAACATTCGCAAGGTCGATTTTCGGGAGCTTGTCGAGCGGGGTGCCGTGAATCGGCCGGGGACCGTTTGGGTGGTTCACCGTGACGTCGGTGAGCCAGTTGAGTAGGCGCGTACCGCGGTCTTTCGATTCGCGTCCGGTCATCAGCTGGGGTCGCTCGTCGATGAACGACGTGCTCACATCACCACGACGGAAGTCGGGGTCGTCCAATACCGCCTGCAAGAACGGGATGTTCGTGCTCACGCCGCGGATGCGGAACTCGGCTAGCCCGCGGCGTGCACGCACGACAGCCGAATCGAAGTCTCGTGCTCGACAGGTGAGCTTCGCAAGCATGCTGTCGAAGTGGGGGCTGATTTGAGCACCCGGGTTGATCGTGCCGCCATCGAGACGAATGCCGGCGCCACCGGGTGATCGATACGTTGTGATCTTGCCCATGTCTGGACGGAAGCCGGCGGCCGGATCTTCGGTCGTGATGCGGCACTGCAGTGCGGCACCACGAAGTTGAATCTGGTCTTGGTGCAGGCCGAGTTCGCCGAGAGTCTCGCCCGCAGCGATACGCATCTGCGACTGCACAAGGTCGACGTCAGTGACCTCTTCGGTGACCGTGTGTTCGACCTGAATACGCGGGTTCATCTCGATGAAAACATGCTCACCTGCACGGTCACCCGCCGTGTCGACAAGGAACTCAACCGTTCCGGCGTTCTGGTAGCCAATCGACTTAGCGAACGCAACAGCATCGCGATACAGAGCTTCACGAAGTTCTTGCGTTATGTTCGGCGCCGGCGCAATTTCGATGACCTTCTGGTGACGACGCTGAACCGAGCAGTCTCGCTCGAAAAGGTGCACCGTTTCGCCCTGCATGTCAGCGAGAATCTGCACCTCAATGTGGCGAGGTCGCAACACGGCCTGTTCGAGAAACATACGCGAATCCCCGAAAGCACTGCCGGCTTCGCGCATGGCGGCTTCGAGAGCATCTCGCAGTTCTGCCTTGGTCTCGACGCGGCGCATCCCTCGTCCACCGCCACCCGCAACGGCCTTCGCGAAAATCGGAAAGCCAATCGAGTCTGCTTGCTTGACCAGGGTGTCAATGTCGTCTGTGGCTTCGGTCGACTTAAGCACGGGAACACCGGCAGAAATCGCGTGCTGCTTCGCTGTGACTTTGTTTCCGGCCATCTCGAGCACTGTTGCTGAGGGACCAATGAACGTGATGCCGGCGGCCGCGGCAGCTTCAGCTAGGTTCGGATTCTCCGAGAGAAAGCCGTATCCCGGATAGATGGCGTCGGCACCAGATTCGCGAGCGACTCGAATGATTTCGTCCACGTCGAGGTACGCGCGCACGGGGTGACCTGGCTCACCTATCTGGTACGACTCATCGGCTTTTTGGCGGTGAAGCGAGTTTCGATCCTCAAAGGGATACACGGCCACGGTCTTTGCGCCAAGCTCGTAGGCGGCCCGAAACGCGCGGATTGCTATTTCTCCGCGGTTAGCAACGAGGATTTTTTTGAACATCCTGAAGTCCCCTTCAACGCCGACTCCGTGGGTCTCACACAGTTAGGTGCTCTAAGACTAGCCGGGGTAGCCTTGACCTCGTGCACGTGCTGAGTGTGAGCTCCCTCAAGGGTGGCGTGGGTAAAACCACTGTCACTCTCGGTCTCGCGTCAGCAGCGTTCGCCAAAGGAATTCGCACACTTGTCGTCGATTTCGACCCTCAGGCTGACGTCTCGACGGGCATGGGCGTCAACGCACGGGGGCGCTTGAACATCTCAGATGTTCTGACGAATCCGAAGCTCAAGACAGTGCGAGAAGCGATTGCACCGAGTGGATGGACTGTGCCGAACCATTCCGCGATCGACGTGATGGTCGGCAATCCGTCGGCCGTGAACTTCGACACCCCGCATCCGAGCGCTCGTGAGATCTGGCGTCTCGAAGAGGCCCTCGCCAGCATCGAAGACAGTTATGACCTCGTGCTCGTCGACACCTCCCCCACGCTCAACGCGTTGACGCGCACCGCCTGGGCGGCCAGCGACCGTGTTGCGATTGTCACCGAACCCGGGCTCTTCTCGGTAGCAGCGGCTGACCGCGGGTTGCGCGCGATTGAAGAAATTCGCCGTGGCCTGAGTCCGCGACTCCAACCGCTCGGCGTAATTGTGAACCGCGTGCGGTCGCAGTCAGTGGAGCACCAATTTCGCGTCAACGAGCTTCGCGCCATGTTCGGCCCGCTCGTCATGTCGCCGCTGCTCCCCGAGCGCACATCCCTTCAACAGGCACAGGGTGCCGCGCGTCCGGTTCACGCGTGGCCAGGAGAGGCGTCAGCCGAGATGGCGGGCTACTTCGAGCAGCTGCTCGATCGGGTGCTGCGCATCGCACGGATCGGCGACCCGCGAGCAAACGGCGCACAGCAATTTCCGGCCCAATATCCCACTGCTCAATACCCCACAGGCCAAATCCCAACGGATTATGTTGCCACCGGCGCGTACGGCGACATCAACGACTAGAGGGCACGCAAAGGTTCAAGCGGTCGTGGCTGGTTATGCCGATGCGCGGTGCGCACGACGAGCGGAAAGCTCATCCATATCTGGCGTCTCGGTTTCGAGCTCAACAAGGCTCGACTCAACTTCGCGAAGTACTTTGCCGATGGCGATTCCAAAGACTCCCTGGCCGCGACTCATGAGGTCGATCACCTCGTGGTCCGACGTGCACATGTAGACGCTGATGCCATCGCTCATGAGCGTTGTGTTGGCGAGGTCGTAGAACCCAGCCGCACGAAGCTCATCGATGGCCGTGCGAATCTGCTGAAGCGAGATTCCCGTGTCGAGAAGTCGTTTGACAAGCTTCAGAACAAGGATGTCGCGGAAACCATAAAGTCGCTGCGACCCAGATCCGGCGGCGCCCCGAACCGTCGGCTCGACGAGTTCCGTGCGAGCCCAGTAGTCCAGCTGACGGTAGGTGATGCCAGCCGCGCGAGCAGCCACGGTGCCACGGTACCCAACGGAGTCGTCACGCTCAGGAAGTCCGTCGGTGAACAACGGGCTGAGCTCGTACTGCTCTGGCTTTTCGACCGTTGCGTCACTCATGGACGGCACCTTCCTAGAATTTAACCCTCAAGTTTCGCTTGAGACTTTTACAATGTACGCACTCGGCGATTCAAACCGCCGGATTTCGCAACCAGCCCTCTCGGCGTGTCGCGCACGAGTCCTTCTTTAGATTACGCCTGACCGGAGTTTCGCGAAATGACCTGGCGAAGAATTTGCGATCGCACAGTCTCCATGAAGACGGCAATTTCGTTTGCGCGTTCAATCGACTTCGCGCGACTAGCCGGGCCTTGGCGCTTCGCGAGCGGTGCGAGAGCACGCTCAATGAGCGCGAATTCCTTTTCTGCCGTGGCCTTCAGTACCGACAGGTGACGGGGTTCGATTCCCGACCGTTGCAACTGAACCAGCGCGGTGAGCATCGACAGCTCTTCTTCGCCGAACGACTCCGCCGGAGCGATGAGTCCCGCAGACACGGCATCCTGCATCAAGTTCGCCGTTGCACCGGCGGCCTTGATGGTTTCCTCTGGTGTGTAACGCACGCGCGTTGACAGAACGGAAGATGCGGCAAGTCCGGTCGCTGTCGGAAGCGCCGACGCCTTGCCCGATGCCATCGCGTCGAGATGTTCCCGGATCACCTTCAAGGGGAGGTATTGATCGCGCTGCAGCGTCAAGATCAGGCGTAAGCGATCCACGTCTTCGGTCGAGAACTTGCGATAGCTCGAGGGCGTGCGAAACGGCGTGACCAAGTCTTGGTCTTCGAGGAAACGCAGTTTCGACGGAGTGAGGTCCGGAAACTCGGGTTGAAGTTTGGCGAGCACCTGACCGATGCTGAAAACGGGCCGAGCCGAGCCGGTGCCCGCGAGGGAGCTTGCTGGTGCTGGCGTTCGAGACGCCCCCGACTGCGCCGCCATTAGTTGGATCCGTTTGCGAGGGTGGCGGCAAGGTCGACGCGTGATGAAAAGAACGTCAATCGGTACTTTCCGACTTGAACCTCATCGCCATCCGACAGTGGGGCCGACTCAACAATTTCACCGTTGCGATAGGTGCCGTTAAGCGAACCGAGGTCCTTGACCGAAAAATGAATGCCCTTGCGATCGAATGACGCATGGCGGCGTGACACGGTCACATCATCCAAGAAGATATCCGCATCCGGGTTGCGGCCCGCGACGGACTCATCCTGGTCAAGCAAGAAACGTGAGCCGGCGCTGGGACCGCGACGAACAATCAGAAGGGCTGAGCCAGAAGGAAGCGCAGCAATCGATTCCGCTTCTTCAGCGGTGAGGTCAGCGGCGTCAACGGCATGCAACTGGTTGAGGAAAGCGGCACCAAAATTCGCGGTCGTCGACGAGGAACCAGACTCGGTTCCTCCGGCTGCATCGCCCCCCGACGCGCGTGACTCGCTCAAAATTGGCCCTTTCCAATTGCTTTCAATCACACTAGCTCAACTCAGTGTCACCTAAAATACTCAAGAAGCAAAGGAGCATCATGGATCCCCTCATTATTTCCCTCTGGGTACTCGCCGGCATCTCTGCAGGCACCTGGATCATGTCTGTCATCACTCGCGAGTACTCGTGGGTCGACCGCATTTGGTCGATTGTGCCGTTCGTGTACGTCTGGATTTTCGCTGCGTCGACCGGCTTCACAGACCCACGCCTCAACCTGATGGCCGTGCTCGCCACGGTGTGGGGCGCGCGCCTCACCTTCAACTTCACACGCAAGGGCGGTTATGCGCCCGGCGGTGAAGACTACCGCTGGCCGATTCTGCGCGAACGCATGTCGCCTGCGCAGTTCCAGCTGTTCAACATCTTCTTCATCGTCATCGCTCAGAACGTCATTCTGTGGCTGATTGCGATGCCGGCGTACACCGCGTGGCAGCACCAGACCTCGTTCGGTGTAGCCGACATTCTTGTGGCTGCGCTCTTCCTGTTCTTCCTGATTCTCGAGACGGTTGCCGATCAACAGCAGTGGAACTTCCACAAGTGGAAGTCCGCCGAGCGCGCAGCTGGCCGCACGCCTCGTCCCGGATTCTTGACGACCGGCCTGTTCAAGTTCTCGCGTCACCCGAACTTCTTCAGCGAGCAAGCTCAGTGGTGGGTCTTCTTTCTCTTTGGTGCGGTTGCCGCCGGCTCGCTCCTCGAGTGGACCGTTGTCGGTGCGTTCCTTCTGACGGCACTGTTCATCGGATCGACCCGGTTCACCGAAGAAATCTCGGTGTCAAAGTACCCCGACTATGTCGAGTACCAGCGTCGAACGAGTGCGCTTATTCCGTGGTTCCCGCGTCACCCCGAAGACGCGACCGCCAAGGCATAACCTGCGAGCCGGGCATCGAGAGGTACGCGATGCCGAGCAAGACCAATCCGAATCCCACCCAACCTGAGGGTGAGATGACTTCGCCGATGAACGTGACCGCGAGCAACACTGCAACCACGGGTTCCATCAGCGAATAAACACCGGCGACGGATGCCCGCAGCGACCCCAGCGAATACGCGAGCAGCGAGTGCCCGATGGCGGTGGGGAAAACCGCGAGGTACAACAACACCGGCAACGCCTCGGGATGCGCAACAATCACCGGCGCCGAAAACGCAAGCACGCCCATCAATGGAATCGCCGAAACGAGTTGCATCGCAGAAATCGTGCCGCGAAAGTTGAGCGGAGCGTTGTGCCCGCGCGGCGCCATGAGACGGTTCGCCATAAAGGTGTACATGGCGTAGGCGAACCCGGCGATGAGCGCCATGACGATTCCGAGCGGAACGAGCGACGCGTCATGCGCGATGGTCTCTGCGCTGAGATCGCGGCCTGTGGCGAGCATCCACCCGCCGACAATCACGATGACCGCCGCGACAAACCAGCGAGCCGAAACTCGCTGGCGATCCACCACCCACTCGATGATTCCGGCGAAGACGGGAGCAGATCCGAGCGCGAGCACGTTGCCTAAGGCAACGCCGGCCCACGACATGCCCGCATAGAACACGAGCGTGTAGGCCATGATCGACAATCCGCCGACGATGACTGCGAACCAGGCGTAGCGGGTGCGCAGAACTGCCCAGGTCTTCTTGGGCGCCGTCGCGGCCATGAGAATGCCGCCGACGCCCATCGTCGCGGCGCCAATCAC
>WLDR01000010.1 GCA_009704705.1 Actinomycetota bacterium
GAGCGTCCGAGATAGAGGGCCTGGTCGTGCGTCACGGGCAGATTCTCGAGATGCGACACAACAAACATCTCGAGCGACATCGATGCGGCGTCTGCCGAAGGCCGTGCAACAGCCTTGCCATTACGCAAGAGGATGATCCGCGTGCGTGAGTCGTTCCAGAGGAGTTCAAGCTGACCCTCACGCGATCGGCGAGATGAATCGCGGTCGTGCCCATGGCGCGCCAAACTCAGCGAGCGAGCAAATTCATCCGACATATCCACCTGTGTTTTTCCGCTGTGGCACCTCGCACAGATGCGTGGCGTTGGGCGGGTTTCGACGACGAGAGACTTAGCCTTGAACAATGGCTAGAACTCATCTCACTCTAGCGGCGCTCGTTTCGTCGGCCATGGACGGCTTCAGCCCCGCAGCATCCCGCGATTACGCTTCCGAGATTCACGACGATGTTGATGCCGCTGTCATTGAGGATCACTCCGGTGTGTGCATTGTGGTCGAGGTGCCTCGCACGGGATCCGCTGACGCGGAGCTACGCGCTGAGGCTCGAGCGCTCGACGCCATAACTGCCGGTGTGCGTTCTGTACTGCCCTTCGAGGTCCCCGCAAAAATCCAGCAAGCCAAAGTGGGCGATGGCATCGCACTGATTTCGTCGTTCGTGCCGGGCATTCCGCTCACCAGCGCGATGCTTCGAGGACGAGCATCCCTCTGCGTGTCGATTGGTCAAGCCACGGCAGCTATTCACGAACTCCCCACCTCCGTTGCAACGAGTGCCGGTTTGCCGTCGATGTCTGCAATGGATGCCCGGCTGCAGATTCGCGAAGTGGTTGCCCGTGCCCGGCAAACGAACATGCTGCCCGCTCCCCTGGCTGTTCGCTGGGAGGCCGCGATTGACAATGACGGGCTGTGGCAATTCGAACCCGTTGTGGTTCACGGCTCGTTCACTGCGGATGCCCTACTCGTTCAGGGTGACTCAGTTTCGGGCGTTATCGGGTGGCACGCCCTTCGGGTCGGCGACCCGGCGCGTGATTTGAATTGGCTGGTCAACGCCGATGATGACGCGAGAACCGGCGTGTATGACGCCTACGCCGGAATTCGGTTGCAAAGTGTTGATCCGAACTTGATGCACCGCGCGAATCTGTACAACGAAATTGATGTTGCACGGTGGTTGTTGCACGGGATCGACAAGAAGTCACCGGCAATTGTCGACGATGCCATCGCCATGTTTGATCAGCTCGTGACAATCGTGGTGTCAGATCGCGACGAGCCGATCATAGAACCAGATGCGGACGTGCTCGACGTCAACCAGGTGGAGGACCTCCTCGACGAGACTCCCGTGTATCGGCCGCTGGGCACAATCAGCGACTGAGTTTTGTCGTTATCGATTTCGCTGACGACACGCGTTCGTTATCCGCCCGCGTGATTAATTCTCACGGGCGCTGCGTGATTACTCGGGTCCACTGTTCGACAAGTTCTGACTCGCTCGAGAGGCGCTCCGGCCTCAGAATCACGTTGTCTGCGACAAAGTAGAACGCCGCATCGATGCTTTCTGGGTCGATATCTGCCCACTTGGCGTAGGCGAGTCGGTACAGAGCCAACTGGGTCTGCTTGAGCTCGTAGTCGGCGTCATCTTGCGGCGGAAGCCCGGTTTTCCAATCGACGATTTCGATTCGCTCTCGCCCGTCGTCGTGAGTGCGTCGGTACACCGCGTCGATCTTGCAGACAACGGTGACACCTGCAATCACGATGTGGATTTCTCGTTCGACATCGATGGGCTTGAGTTCGCCCCACTCGGATGCCAGGAACGTCGCTTGCAACGATGCGAGTTTTTCTCGGTCGATTGGTCCCTCGCGAATCAGCTCGTCATCGTCGCCGTTTTCGAGGGCTTCCAGCAGGTCGCCGGGCGTCGTCGACGCAAGTCCGGCGCGGCGTTCGACCCACTCGTGAAAAACGGTTCCGAGAATCGTTGCCCGATAGGGCTGCTGCGGCATTGGTCGTCGCATATCAGCGGCAACGTCGACCGGATTCGAAACGAAATCTTTGAACTTCGAGGCGGCGATTCGGCGTGGAGCCGGCAGCAAGGTGTCGACACCACGTGCATCTCGTTCCCGGATGAGCAGGCTGATGTCGTCATCCCATGGTGTCGTGCCAGACGTGGTCGCCGCGCGAACCGCCTCAGCTGCGTCGTTCACGCGCACCCGACGTTGCGTGCCTAGCGAAGATGCACCGAAAGGTTCACGGGGCCAGACATCGGTCGGCACTTTTCCTTCGAGGGGGTTCTTCTTCGGTTCTTCAATTGTGGGAATTGTGTTGGGCACGATTCCCGAATCGATGAGTTCACGAACAAAGACACTTGGGCTTCGGGGATCCACTTGGGTATTCCAGTACGACCCGGTCAACAGCAATTCGTCTTCGGTGCGGGTGACTGCCACGTAAGCAAGTCTGCGTTCTTCGGCGTCGAATCTCTCTCGGACCTCATCGCGAAAAGACTCATACTTCTCGACGAGATCATCGATGTCTTGTGCGTCACGCCAGTGCCACACGGGCAAATCGTCACCGTCGCCACGAAACTCGAACGGAAGAGAACCGAATTTCTTCCAGGTATCCGCGCGCGCGCGGTCGCCCGGCAGTTCGTCGTCAACCATGCGTGGCACGGCCACGTAGTTCCACTCCAGGCCTTTTGCCGCGTGAATTGTCATGAGCTGAACTGTGCCCGGCTCGGCCTTCGGCGAAATAGGCGACAACTTTTCGCGTCGCTCGACTTCACGCAACCATCCGAGGAAGGACCCCAGCGTGGGGCGATCGGTGGATGAGACGAACGATGTCAACGGTTCCATGAAGGCGTCAAATGCCCCCCTCGCACTGTGTGCACGCGGATTCGCCCAGGCTTCGATGTCCAGCATGAGTTCTTGATAGACGAACGTCACAAGGTCGCGAAGGTCAAACGTAGAGTGACGACGTAGGCGCGCGATGAGCTCACCCGCCTCGCGCAGTCGAGCAAGACCATCCGGGCTAATTGCCTGCAACACGGTGTAGTCGACAGTTGTCGACGCGATGAAGTCGAGCGCGTCGATGAGCGACTCGGAGTCTTCTGAGGTAACCGATGCACGGAGTGCGTCACGCACCTCGACATCGAGAAGCTGGCGCTTGTGATCGTGTTGCGAGAGCCAGCGCGCCACTTTGCGCAGCGCAACGAGATCTCGAGGAGCAATCATCCATCGGGGGCCCGCCAGCAAGCGAACGAGTTCGGAATCTGCCGTTGCGTCGTGGATGACACGAAGCGCACATACGAGGTCAACGATGACGGGTTCGTCGAGCAACCCACCGATGCCGACAATGTGGCAGGGAACCCCGCGCTCTTCGAGCGCTTCTCGGAATTTCGCCATCGTTCGTGACGCGCGAAATAGCATTGCGGCCTTCTTGCCCCGGGGTCGTTGATCTTCGGGGAGGTCTACGCGGAGCTTCTGAGCGAACCATTCGGCGGCCGCTTCGGTTTCGAGATCGATGGTCTCGTGAAACGACACCTGAATCGGCTCGGCACCCGCGTTGGGTTTGGGCTGGAGCCGTTCAACCCGAATCGGGCTGTTCTGCGTGAGCCGTTCCACATAGCGATTGGCTGCGGCCAGAACGGTCGTTGGATTTCGCCAACTCACACTCAACGGGAATGGCGCGCGGCCAGCAGGAATCCCGAAGTCCTTCGCGAACTCGTCCATGTTTGTCGCGCTCGCTCCGCGCCAGCCATAAATCGACTGATGTGGGTCGCCCACGGCCATGACCGGAGTTCCCGCAAATATCGTCTTGAGCAATCGAGTTTGAACAACCGCCGTGTCTTGATACTCGTCGAGGAGCACGACCTTGAACTGCGAACGAAGATCGTCGATGACCGACGGTGTGCGCTCACAAATCTCGAGCGCAAAACGAACTTGGTCGCTGAACTCGATGAAGCCCCGGCTTTGCTTGACCTCGTCATACTGCTGGGCCAGGCGCACCAACACTGGCAACGAGTTCGCATAGACGAGCGTTGATTCGAAGAATCGCTTGGCGTCCGCTTTGCCCCCGGTGCCGGCAATCGATTCGAGCTTGTCTTGCATTTCGCGTCCAAAGTCGATCACGCGCTGAGCGTCCGCGACGTTATCATTCAGCGCGCGGCTGATGTCGAGCACGCCGCCCGTGATGTCGTTCAACCGCTTGTCGAGATCGGGCAGGTCTGGGTCACGAGATGACCGGGTTACGTCGCGAGCGAGTTGCCATGCCGTGGCGTCACCAATGACGGTTGCGTCGGGGTCGAGCCCGATGTGGATTGCGTACTGACCGTAAATGCGATTTGCGAAAGCGTTGTATGTGCTCACCGTGGCGACGTTGAGATCATCGTCGGCGTCACCCGGCACGAGTTTCAGGTCGGCGAGCAGACCGATTCGATCGCGGATCCGCTTGGCCAGTTCGCTGGCAGCTTTGCGCGTGAAGGTTAGTCCGAGAACTTCGTGCGGCAACACATACCCATTCGCGATGAGCCAGACGACTCTGCTCGCCATCGTTTCTGTCTTGCCACTCCCCGCACCGGCAACGACAATTGCCGGCTCGCGTGCCGACTCGATGACGGCAGCCTGCTCTGGCGTCGGCGGGTGAAGCCCAAGTTTTTGAGCAAGCTCGTGAGCCGAGTATTCGGGTTCGGCCGACATGTCTCGTCGTTGCCACGTCATTCGGTTACCGCCTTAACCAAGTGGATGCGGTACTCATACCGGCTCGAAAACTCGCCCCGCTCCTCCGACTCGAAGACGCGGCCCGTGAACGACGAACCGGCCATGCCTCGCGCGGCTTTGCGCAGCCTCTCAATGGCGGCGTCAAAGAATTCCTGGTCGCCCGCGGCCTGCCGGCGTTCGGTATAAGGCGTCTTGGCGTTCGGCGCGGCCGCGAAGATGAGCTTGGCGCCGCCAGGTTGGGCATCCGGTGGCACGCCCTCGATGGCGTTGACGTTGACCGCCAGTTGGTAGCAGGTGAGCTGGCCGTTCTGCGGCAGTTCCTTGACCTTGAACGAGGTAGCGCTGCCGGTCTTGAGGTCGGCGATGACGACGGAGCCGTCCGCCTCCGCTTCGACGCGGTCAATCTTGCCGGAGACAGTCAACCGAATTGGGCCACGGGACGCATCGCGCGGATCGGCGTCGCGCTCGTCGTCGAAGTCGAGAACAAGGTGGAAGCCGCCTTCATTACTCAACAGTGTTGAACCTGCCGCATCGAAGTTGCTCAAGTACGCGGCGATGGCGGCGGAAAGCTTGGCGGCTCGCCGCTTTTCTGTCGTCGACTGCCACTCTGCTTCGAAAGCCGTCGACAGTTCTGACCAGCGCTCGTCGACCACGCTCATCAGCTGGTCGCCCGTGACCGGGCCCGTTGGCACTCCGGCCGGCGCGACCGCCTCCATTGCCGAGTGCAGCAGAGTTCCGAGACCGGATGCGGGCGTCTGCTCGCCCGAGACAATCGAATCGATAAACCACACAATCTGGTCTTTCTCCCACGATTCGAGTTTTGACGGCGAGAGTCGAATCCGTTCGTCGTCGTCGTCACTCCATCGGTCGACGATCGGCAACTCTGTCGACCAGTCGCGAAGACCGAGCCATGAATCAGGATGTGCGCCAGCGACTTCAGCCTCGGCCAACTTCGCCAGCGCAGTTGCGGCTTCAGCAGTCTCAGCAGAGTCAGCAGACTCCGGCGAGTCGGCAATCAAACGCCGACGGAGTCCGGCGACGAGCCCGCGAAGCGTGAACGCGCGGTCGTCTTCGGTTTCGGGCACACGCACCGAACGATTCGCAACCCGCTCGAAATAGGGCGAGGGCAAGTCATCTTCTCCGTCATGCGCGCTCACAATGAGCACCAAGCGAGCCCGAGACACGGCCATCGCGAACATTCGCTTTTCGTCGTCGCTGACCTCGCGGCGTGCGTCAATCGACTCGGCATCTTGGGCGCGCATGTGGCGCACGAGTCGGTGCGGAAAAAGCAGGGTTCCGCGAGGACGCAGATTCGGCCAGACGTTTTCTTGCACGCCCCCGACAACGACAACGTCAAACTCAGCACCGATAACACCCGACGGCGTCGCCACGAGCACCGAGGATGAATCTGCTTGGGGAGCAAGTGAGTCCTCAGGCACGTCCGTGCGCTCGAATTCCGTGATGAACTGCTCGGCCGGCGCCTCCGGCTGTCGCTCGACAAATCGACGAGCCGCCGTAAACAGGGCGATCACGGCGTCAAGGTTTCGGTTGGCCTCATCAGCCGCGATCCCCGACGACAGTGCCGCTTCACGCCATGTCTTGGCAAGCCCGCTGCGGTTCCAGACAGTCCAGAGCAGCTCTTCAATCGTTGAGGTCGGAGCGGCCTCAGCGATGAGCTCGAGCGTTTCTGCCACACGTGCGGCTCGGCGAGCGGGCCCAAAGTCAAACTGTGCAAAGAGAGCTGGGTTGCGCAGGGCCAACGTGAGAGCATCGCTGCCTGGCTGGTTGTTGCCCGAGGCGAGACCTTCGTGACGAAAAGCGAGTCGCAGTCTGCGCAATTCGAGCGCAGAGAGACCACCGAACGGACTCGTCAACATTTCGGCGGCGGATTCACGCGAGAACTCTGCGCGACCGAGTGCCAGCTTGATCATCATCATCATGTCGCGCGTCACCGAGTGTTGCTGCAGAGATGACTCGCTAATCAACGAGCGCGTCGGCACGTCAGCCACGGCCAGGCCGCGTGCGTAGGCCGAAACGAGTGCACCGTTTCGCGTGATGACGGCCATTCGGTTCCAGGGAACGCCGTTCTTCAGGTGCTGTTCGCGCAGGATGCGCCCGAGCGCACTCATCTCGTTGGTGCGACTATCGCGTCGCACACTCAACACCGTCGCGTTCTGGGGGTGGGTTTGTTCGGTGATGAGTTCGCCGGGTGCAGCTGGCGTCGCGGCGCGCTGGCCTACGACGAGCGCACTGCCCATGGTCGTGAACGCGGTCACGACCTCGCGGATAGCCGACCCGTGTCGGTGGACGGTGGTCAGCACAATCTGCTCAACCGCCGCCACGTCGAGCCCCACGTCAGTCGCCGTTCGCCCGAGGAACTCAGGAATAGCCCCACGGAATGTCGTTGTCGATTCGTCGGGGTCGCCAAGCACCACGACGGCCACGCCACGTTGGGCAAAGGCGCGCAACAGGTTGATGACGCCCGCAGTCGCTTCTTGTGCGTCATCCAGAATGATGAGCTTGACGTTCGCCATCACGAGTGGGTCAGCGAGAGCACCCGCGGCCACAGCAAGCAGCTCGGACGCATCAAAGTGATCCGGCCGCGCCTCGGCCACAACGCTTCGGTATGTCTTCCAGAATTGTGCCGCCGATTCCCATGCCGGTAGTTGCAGCTCGTGAGCGAGTCTCGCCAGCTCTTCTGGGCTGAGCCCGTGCTCTTGTGCGCGACCGAAAAGCTCGCGAAGCTCGGTGCGAAACACGCGTCGCACCCGAATGTCTTCGTGCAGTTCTTCGGGCCAGTAACGCTCGTTGTCATGAATCTCGCCGATGAGCAAGTCGTTGATGATGGCATCTTGTTCGGCACCGGTCAGCAGGCGAACGGGATCGAGATCGCGCACGATGGCCTGTTCGGCAGCGATGGAAAAAGCAAGCGACATCGGTGTTCGAGCCCGCGGGCCCGAAGCCGCCTCGGTAACGTCGCCGAGCGCGAGGCGAGTTGAGATTGCGTCCCGGAGCCGATTAGCTGCGAGGCGATTTGGTGTCAGAACAACAATGTCGTCGGCCGACCATCCGTCAGTGAATACGCGGCGGGCAACCAGTTCAATCGCAACGCTGGTCTTGCCCGTGCCCGGCGCGCCGACAATGACTGCGCTCGACCCCGGCGCGAGCGAGAGCACGCGCTGTTGGCTTTCATCGGGATTTGCGCACGAAAACCCGATGGGTTCTGGAGTGGTGAATCCTGCAATGGCCATCTATGTACCATAACGAGCAGGTGTGACATCGGGGTTGTGTGACAACGCTTCGAATGGGTGGCGTAATCTGAAGACCTAAGACTGAGGAAAGGTCATCGTGGAAATTCGCATCGGAATCGTCAATGCTTCGCGTGAACTGAGCTTCGAGACGTCGTCGAGTGCAGCCGACATCGAGGCCGCTGTCGCGAAGGCTCTCGCCGCACCGAACGGTTACTTGAGCCTGTCAGACACCAAGGGCAAGACGTACATCATCCCCACAGCCACCTTGGGGTTCGTTGAGGTTGGAGACGAGGCTGAGCGTCGCGTTGGGTTCGTCGCCTAATGTTGGACGCCCTATTCATCGACCTCGTCATCGTCTTCGCAGCTGCCCTCGCGATTGGCACCATCGTTCGCTATTCCATCCCCGGTCGCGTCAAGCATGGCTTGCTTCTGGTGCCGGCTTTCGCGGTTGTGTTTGCTGTGATTGTCTGGGAGATTTCGGTCTGGGCGGGAATGCCAAATGACTGGAAGCAACTCGCGTGGCTAGTGCTTTTCGTGCTCACTGCTGGAGCGACGGTGTGGTTCACGCTCTGGCTCACGCGCCGTCGCACCGCACAAGACGACGCTGCGCTTGCGGCTTCGCTCGCGGGAATTCGCGCCCTCTAGGCGGTTAGCCCGAGTGCGTCCATTCGACGCGTGTGCGCACCGAGCAAATCGGTAAAGACCGGTTCGATTCGACGGTGGATGCCCTCGGCCGAGTCCGACGCGGCAATCGCGCTCCGCGCCACCAACTGAGTGTCACCGATGAGACGGCGACCCCACAGGGCGAGACGCGAACTCAGATCAGGGTCCGACGCCATGCCCTCTCGAAGTGCGTCAAGAATTACCTCGTCACTTCCCGGGGCGGTCAACACGTCACGAACGCGCGCAGCCACACCGCGAGGGAGTCCGCCCACAAGCCGGGCAAAGAAGTCGTCAAGGAAACCCGCCGTGATGTACACCCCGAGCAGAGTTTCGTACCAATCTCGACCGCGGGTCAACATTTCGAATCGATCAATCGCTTCGGTGAATGGCTGCATGGCGACCGCAGGATCTACCTTCTTTGCGCGAAGCTCTGCGATGAGCCCCTGATGTTTGGCCAGTGCTTCCCCCGCAACGATGGAGATGCCCTCCTTCACGCGAAGGTTTGGGGATTGGGAGACAGCACGACTCAGCGATTCGAAGACAGCGAGTTCGAGGTAGGCCGTCTGCCCAAGAAACGAAACGACGTCGGGGGCGAGGTCGGACAAGTCGATTCGACCGGCGGAATCACCCGCGTCTTCACGGGAGCCCAGCAAAGGGGCATCCGTTTTTCGTCGTCGTCCGAAGAGCCACTCAAGCACGTGTCAACCCTATTCCCAATCGGGTCCGCACCGCACAGCGTAGGATGGGCAGTGATGCTGGAGCCACTGGAGCTCCGGCCTACGCCTCACTCGGTATGCATGACGGGCGTAGACCCTCTCAACCGTTAGGCCTTTCGTGCTTTTTTCTGACCTTAACATCGAACCCGACATCATCGAGGCGTTGACCAACAAGGGCATTTTGGAACCGTTCCCGATTCAGGAACAGACCATTCCCCTCGCCTTGAGCGGCCAAGACATCATCGGCCAAGCCAAGACCGGAACCGGCAAGACCTTTGGCTTTGGGCTCCCGATCATCCAACGTCTTGGTCTCGACCCGGAACCTGGTGTCAAGGCACTCGTTGTGGTGCCGACTCGCGAACTGTGCGTGCAGGTGACCGAAGACCTTGAGATGGCAACCGCGAATCGCAAGACCATGGTTGCGTCGATTTACGGTGGCAAGGCCTACGAAGGTCAGATTGAGCAAATCAAGGCGGGTGCGCAAATCATCGTCGGCACTCCCGGGCGATTGATCGACCTCGCGAACCAGAAGATTTTGTCGCTCGCGAATGTTCAAGAGATCGTGCTCGATGAAGCCGACAAGATGCTTGACCTCGGCTTCTTGCCCGACGTAGAGAAGATTTTCTCGAAGGTGCCCGCAATTCGTCACACCATGCTGTTCTCGGCGACCATGCCTGGTCCGATCGTCACACTCGCGCGTCGCTTCATGAGCAATCCGATTCACATTCGCGCGACTGATCCGGATGAAGGCCTCACGCAGGCGAACATCAACCACCTTGTCTACCGCGCCCACGCGCTCGACAAGGACGAGGTGATTGCGCGCATCCTGCAGGCCGACGGGCGTGGCAAGACGGTTATCTTCACACGCACGAAGCGAGCTGCTTCTCGTCTTCAAGAAGAACTTGCCGACCGCGGGTTCCCCGCCGTTTCTGTGCACGGTGACATGAGCCAGGAGGCGCGCGAGCGGTCGATGGCCGCGTTCAAGGCGGGCAAGAAAGACATCATGATTGCCACCGACGTTGCCGCCCGCGGAATTGACGTGGACGATGTGACGCACGTCATCAACCACACGATTCCCGAAGACGACAAGACGTATCTGCACCGCGCAGGTCGCACCGGTCGCGCCGGCAAGACCGGCATCGCAGTGACGTTTGTTGACTGGGATGACCTGCACAAGTGGGCACTCATCAACCGGGCGCTCGAGTTTGGCCAACCCGAACCGGTTGAGACGTACTCGTCGTCACCTCACCTGTACACCGACCTCAACATCCCGGCAGGAACAAAGGGGCGCCTCAAGTCGACTCCGCCCATGAAGGGCAACGACCGTCCCGAATCCGGCGAGCGCAGCTCATCACGCGGTAAGTCGGATGGGAAGTCGGACGGCAAGTCCGGCGGAAACTCGGATCGACCACGTCGGGTGAACAACCCGCCGAAGCACTCCACGCCCGCATCTGATGAAGCAGGATCGGGCGCGCACGACGGTGGCGGTAACGAGCACCACTCGGGAAACAACCCGGCTCGCAGTCGAAACCGGAGCCGTCAGCGCGGACCCGGCCTCAGCAGCTAGCGCCAGACGTGCAAACCGTGCGGGCTATTGCGCGGCAGCGAACACGGGCTCGCTACCTGCGGCGCCACTCGAGCCGCGGGCACTTTCGATGAGACGCTGAAGCATCTCCTCACTCGTAGTGTCATCGCCCGGTCGATTCACCTTGTTCGCGCCGTGGTAATCGCTTGAGCCGGTCACAATGAAGTCAAGCTCGCGGTGATATTCCCAGAGGGTTGCGAGCGCCTCGGGGTTGTTTCCCCGATTCTCTTGATGGTCAAGCTCGAGACCGCCGAGTCCCGCTTCCAGCATGGTTTGCAGATGATGCTTTGGCATCGTGTTCTGAGTTCGCGCGCACGGATGGGCCAGGATCGGCACGCCCCCGGCATGCCGAACGAGCTCAATCGCCTGGAGCACATCGGGTTTCTTCGGTGTGGGCACATAGTAAGGACTACTCGAAGACAAAATTCGCTGGATGGCGTCGGTGACATCGGTCGCATAGCCGTGCTTGACGAGAACGGTCGCAATGTGCGGACGCTGCGGAGGAGCGCCGGCCGCAACTTCGAGCACCTCATCGAACGTGATGTCGAACGTGGGACTCAGCCGGCCCACAATTTCACGAACACGATTCTCTTTGCCATCGGTGACACCGCGCATCGCGGCACTCAGTGCAGGGTCTAGTGGGTCAAACATGTAGGCGAGTAAGTGCATCCCGCCCGCATTGGGGGTGCTCACCGACAACTCTGCCCCCGGGATGAACGTCATGCCGAGAACGGCGCATTCGGCGATCGCATCGTGCCAACCGTCTGTCTTGTCGTGGTCCGTCAGCGACATCGTGCGAACGCCGGCAGCATGTGCTGCGCGAACGACGTCCGCTGGAGAGTCGGTTCCATCAGACACAGTGCTATGCAAATGCAGGTCAATCGGTGACTGTGCCCGAAAAAACCCGCTCATAGTGTCATGCTAGTGGTCGATGTTCTCCCGATTGATTGCCTGGCTTGCCGGTCTTGTAGCGACAGCGATTCTCGTCGTCGCCTTCTGGCCCGAACTCGTCGGCTACCAGCGCGTGTGGCCGTTCGCGGCCGTCGTCAGCATGCGCGGACTCGTGAGCCTGCTCGCCATCATCGCCATCTTTATCCTGCTGGTTATCGGGCGCATAGGTCATTGGCTCCGTCGCACGACGGCGACACTGAGCGTCTTGCTGACCATATTCGTGGCAGCAAATGCGTGGGTGCTCTTCACTCACGGATTTGAAAATCCGGACTTGGTTGTGGAAGACAAAGATGACATCACCATCATGACGTGGAACACCATGGGTGGCTCACCGGCTCCACTTGCCATTGCTAACCTCGCGATTGCATCCGACGCAGACATCATCGCTCTGCCTGAGACGAGCCGGCAAACAGCAATTGAGGTCAAGGGGATGCTCGACGCGGCGGGCAAGCAGATGACACTGCTCACCAATGCCTTCGATGAGGTCTTTACCGCTCACTCAACGGCGCTTCTCATCAGTTCCGAACTGGGTGAGTACTCGCTGGCACTCGACGTGGGAGATACCTCGAGCGCTCCATCACTTGTCGCGCTACCCGTCTCTGAATCTAGCCCGGTGATTGTGGCCGCTCACGCATCGGCCCCCGGGCCCGGACTCATGGAGACGTGGCGCAGAGACATCGCGTGGCTAGCCGACCTGTGCAATAAGCCAAACGTCATCGTCGCCGGCGACTTCAACGGCAATCTGGATAATTTTGCCGGCACCGGCACAGGCGATTTGGGATCCTGCACCGACGCCGCGCAGGTCATGAATGCGGCCGCTCTCGGCACGTGGCCCACGTGGGTTCCGGCATTCGCGGGTGCGCAGATAGACCACGTGATGTACAACGGACCCTACATCGCCTCCGAATTTCACGTTTACGATAACCCCGCAGGCTCGCGTGCGGACCATCGACCAATCGTTGCGCGTATCACCATTTCAGAAAAGTAATCCCAGACGTAAGGCGTGATCCATGGACGAGAACCGATCGACCACTCCTGTTTCCTCGCATTTTCGAGACTTCATTGGCTCCGGATGGGCACAACGAGACGAACTCGAACCGGCACAACGCCCCATCGCATCGTTCACTCCGTCCCGCCGCGATCGGTTGTCAGCAACTTTTGCTGGCGAACGGTTAGTGATTGCAGCTGGCGCGCTCAAGGTGCGATCCAACGACACCGACTATGCCTATCGCGCGCACTCCGACTTCTCGTATCTCACGGGTTGGGGCTCCGACAGCGAACCGGATTCCGTGCTCGTGTTTGAACCCACGGCCACGGGTCACGATTACGTGCTCTACTTTCGACCTCCCGCTGGGCGAGATTCCGATGAGTTCTATGCCAACCCTCAAATCGGTGAGTTTTGGATTGGTCGTCGCCCGTCACTCGATTTCGTCGGAAATGAACTCGGGCTCACCACCCGAGACCTCGCAGAGTTTGACGGCCACCTCATGAGCGAAGAGCTCGCTGGCCGAGTTGCGCGCGAACTTTCAGAAATGCGCCTCGTCAAAGATGCCTGGGAAATCGAGCAGATGCGCTCGGCGGTTGACTCGACGGCCCGCGGATTTGGCGACATCGCTCGTGTCATCAAGGTCATCGCGGGAAACCACCGAGGCGAGCGACTCGTCGAAGGTGCCTTCGCCTCGCGAGCACGGCTCGAAGGTAACGGGGTGGGCTACGACACCATCGCGGCGAGCGGCGCGCACGCGTGCATCCTGCACTGGACACGCAACGACGGCACCGTCGAGAAAGGTGATCTCATCTTGATTGACGCCGGCGTCGAGCTCGACAGCTACTACACGGCTGACATCACACGAACCCTGCCGGTGAGCGGCACCTTCACTCCGATTCAGCGCAAGGTATACGAGGGTGTGCGTAAAGCCGCCGACGCCGCATTTGCCATCGTCAAGCCGGGCATCACATTTCGGGATGTGCACGCCGAAGCGATGCGCGTCATCGCCGAGCTCACCGCTGAGTGGGGGCTGCTGCCCGTGACGGCAGAAGAGTCGCTCGACCTCGCAAATCAGCACCACCGGCGCTACATGGTCCACGGCACAAGTCACCACCTCGGAATCGACGTTCACGACTGCGCTGAAGCTCGAAAGTCGATGTACATGGATGGCGTTGTGACCGCGGGGATGGTCTTCACGATTGAACCGGGACTCTATTTCCAACCGGATGACCTCACGGTCCCCGAGGAATACCGTGGCATCGGCGTGCGAATTGAGGATGACATTCTCGTCACCGAAACAGGTGCGGAGAATCTCTCGATCGGCATTCCGCGCACCGCCGACGAGGTTGAGACGTGGCTCGCCTCGCACTAGGCGAATAGGGTGGTGAGGTGAGCGCAACACGAGTTTTTGCTGCCCGCCTTGTCGGGAGCCTGGTCTTTAACCCCGCGGGTGACCGCGTGGGCAAGATTCGTGACGTCCTCGTTGTCTACCGCCACGAAAACCCGCCGCGAGTGGTGGGTCTGATTGTTGAAGCCGTGGGCAAACGCCGCGTCTTCTTGTCTATCGGCCGCATCGCCTCGATCGGCAACGGTCAGGTAATCACGACCGGCGACATCAACCCGCGAAAGTTCGAGCAGCGCGGCGGCGAGGTGCGGGTTATCGCCGAGATGCTCGGACGCCGAGTGCACTTCGATGACAAATCGGGTGACGCGATCATCGAAGACGCGTCGCTTGAATCGACGGGCCCTGGTGAGTGGGAAATCACGAGTGTCTTCGTGCGTCGCCCGCGCACAGCCAGCGCTCCTTTTGCGAAGGGTGTCACCGCGTTGGTGGCGTGGGATGCCGTCACCGAACGTCAGCCCGACGGCGAATCACAATCAGCAGAACAACTCATCGCGACGTACTCCGAGTTGAAGCCCGCCGACCTGGCAAACACTCTTCTCGACCTTCCCAGCGAGCGCATGATGGAAGTGGCCGAAGAGCTGCCCGATGACCGCCTTGCTGACGTGCTCGAAGAGATGGACGAAAGCGACCAGATCGACATCATCGAGCAGCTCGATGACGAACGTGTCGCCGACGTGCTCGAGCAGATGGAGCCCGACGATGCGGCCGACCTCATCGCGGAACTGCCCGCCGAGCGCGGCGAGCACCTCCTCGAGCTGATGGAACCTGAGGACGCCGAAGACGTGCGCCTACTCTTGAGCTTCGGCGCCGACACTGCGGGTGGTCTGATGACCTCGGACCCGATCATCCTGTCGGCCGAATCGACTGTGGCGGAAGGCCTGGCGATGATTCGTCGTCACGACACCGCGCCGGCGCTGGCTGCTGCCGTGTGCGTGACTCTGCCGCCGTATGAGTCCCCCACGGGACGTTTCCTTGGCCTCGTGCACTTTCAGCGAATGCTGCGCTACCCACCGCACGAGCGCCTCGGCACCCTCATTGACTCCGGACTCGAGCCGATTCAGGCAACGACATCAGCTGCCGAGGTCGCTCGAATATTGGCCAGTTACAACCTCGTTTCTGTCCCCGTCGTCGACGAAGCTCACCGGCTTGTCGGAGTGGTTACCATCGATGACGTTCTCGACTACTTGCTCCCCGACGACTGGCGCAGTCACGACGACGATCATCCCGCTGATCGCGTTTCGACGTCGACAAGTTCCATCAGTACCGCCCGACCCCGAAAGAAGGTGACCCGTGGCACGCGCTAACCGACATGACGAGCGATGGGATAGCCCAAAGGGTCTCAGCGCGCTTTCCCGACCGGGCGCTCGACGCGACAACTTTGGTCGCTTCACCGAATCGATTGCGCGTGGCATGGGTACGCCGTGGTTCTTGGTTGGCCTCACGATTTTTGCCATCGTGTGGATTACCTTCAACTCGTTCGCACCGGAACCCTGGCGTTTCGATTCCGCAGCCATTGGCTTCACAGCCCTCACACTGATTCTCTCGATGCAGGCGTCATACGCGGCACCGATGATTCTGTTGGCGCAGAACCGTCAAGACGACCGCGATCGCGTGCAATTTGAACAGGACCGAATTCGCGCCGAACGCAACCTTGCCGACACCGAGTATCTCGCCCGCGAAATCGTTGCGCTGCGCTTGGCCATGAACGATATGGCCAGCAAGGAATTCATTCGGCAGGAGCTGCGCGCGCTGCTCGAAGAAATCGAGAAGCCTGCCGACAAAGCTCCCTCGAAAAAACCCGCCAGTAAGTAACGTGACGGACTCCACGCTCGCCGACCTCGTGCGGACCGCCACGGGCGCGGTGATGGATCCCGAACTTCGCAGGCCGCTCGGTGAACTCGGAATGATTGACGTCGTCGATGTCGATTCGAACGGTCGCGCCTCCGTCACCGTGAAATTGACCGTAGTCGGATGCCCGGCCGCCGACACAATCGAACGGGACGTCGTCGAGGCAGCTCAGGCCGTCGCGGGAATCACCCACGTCACTGCGCGCATGTCCGTGATGACCGATGCCGAGCGACTCGCCTTGCGCGAGTCACTGCGACCGGGCACGGTTCGCTCAAACCCGTTCGGGCCCGGCACGCTCACCCGCGTGATTGCTGTGGCCAGCGGTAAAGGCGGGGTGGGAAAGTCGTCCATCACAGCCAATCTGGCAGCCGAGTTGGCTCGGCGTGGATTCAGCACCGGAATCATTGATGCGGACGTCTATGGCTACAGCATCCCGTCACTGCTCGGTCTCGCCCCCGGCGGTAAAGCCGTGCGACCCGTGCGTATCGACGACATGATTGTGCCGCCCGTCTCGCACGGGGTGAAAGTGCTCTCCATCGGCATGTTTGTCGAAGACACCGATGTGGCCGTCGCGTGGCGAGGCCCGATGCTGCAACGAACGGTGAGTCAATTCTTGACCGATGCGTGGTTCGGCGACCTCGACTTCTTGCTGCTCGACTTGCCGCCCGGCACGGGTGACGTCGCGATCACCGTCGGGCAGTTATTGCCGAATGCCGAGGTCTTGCTCGTGACGACTCCGCAATCGTCCGCATCCGACGTCGCGGTGCGCGCCGGTTCGCTCGCCCGGCAGATGAATCAAACGCTGCTCGGAGTGGTTGAAAACATGTCGAGCGCCAGACTGCCCGACGGAAGCTCTCTCGACATCTTCGGATCGGGCGGCGGCGAGTTGACGGCGAGCAAGCTCGGGGCTCCATTTCTCGGGAGCATTCCGCTCAGCCAAACCCTGCGCGCTGATGCCGACATGGGTACACCGGTCGTGCTGGCACACGGTGACGACGCGGCCGCCGAGGCGATTCGAAATCTTGCGGATCGCGTGATTCGGCGCCCAGACACTGGGGAATCCAAGAAGCTGCCGATTTCGGTTTAGGTCGAAGCGGGGTCCGATCGAATCGGGGCTTAGATTGATTAGGGACTTAGGTTGATTCGGGACTTAGGTAGATTCGGCGTCGAACGGCGTCGACGCCTTTGCGTCACGAGCAGGCGACTTTCTTTTTGCCGGGGCCGATTTTGCTCCCGATGCCCGAGCCGGCGACGTGACCGGAGTGACGCTGCTCGTTGTTGAGTCATCGGTGAGCGCTTCACGAATGATGCGACGCGGGTCATACTGCCGCGGGTCGAGCTTCTTCCAATCGATGTCGTCATATTCAGGGCCCAGTTCATCGCGCATGCGCGTCTTGGCTCCATCGGCGAGATCCCGCAGAGATCGAATGAACTGCGCGAATCGTGCAGCGGCAGCCGGTAGGCGATCGGGGCCGACGATGAGCACTGCGATGACACCAATCAGCAGCAACTTCTCGAAGGTAAGACCGAACACACTTCGAGGATAGTCGCGAGACCCATAAGCCTTTGCCCCTAGGCTGAAAGCGGGAGGAGGCGCGGTGAGCCACAACGAATTGAACTGGTCGTTTGCAGAAGAATTTGCCGTCGAAACTTCTGTCATCGCTCGCGCCCGCGCCCTCTCACTGGAATACGGCGTTGCTCCGATTTCTCCCGCCGTTGGCGCCCAAATGGCGATTTTGGCGGCATCGCTGGTGGCAAAAAACATCATCGAAGTGGGCACCGGCCTCGGCGTGAGCGGGCTCTGGCTGCTCCGAGGCGCACCCGAGGCAAGTCTCACGTCAATCGATCATGAGTTTGAGTATCACGACCAAGCGAAGATGCTCTTCGCTGAAGCCGGCATCCCTCACCAGCAACTGCGATTAATCACGGGTCATTCGTCCGAGGTGTTGCCCCGAATGAACGAGAACTCCTACGACATCGTCGTCGTTGACTCCGACCCGGCCCACTTGCTCGAGAATGTCGAACACTCGTTACGGCTCGTTCGCGTTGGGGGCCTTGTTCTTTTGCCTCACGCGCTCTGGCACGGTGAGGTCGCCAACCCCGCTCAACGTGGTGACATCCCTGCCGTCTATCGTTCGGTGCTCACCCTGGTTTCGCAATCAGAAGCCGTCTTGGCTGCCCTCTCACCGGCTGGAGATGGTCTGCTTCAACTCTCACGCGTGAACTAGTCCGCCACAGCGGACAGTCGCTTCGAGCAAAAAAATGAACCCCGCACGAGCGGGGTTCATTGTCGAGAGTGAAATCTCCAACGAAGTCAGTCGAGCCCTAGGCGGCTGGAACAACTCCGGACAGAACCTGGTGAAGTTCTTTAGCCTCGGCATCATTGACGGACACAACGAGGCGTCCGCCGCCTTCGAGTGGAACTCGAACGATGATCAGGCGACCTTCTTTGACCGCCTCCATAGGGCCGTCACCGGTTCGCGGCTTCATAGCAGCCATATACGCCACCTCTTTCTCAAAAAGCGTATTTCCATTATCCCACGCTCAGCGAGACCAAAAAACCACGAGGCTGAGTTTGAACGAGCCTCACACAGTCGATTACGGCGGTGTCCAGTCGTAGTCCGAGACCGCCCAGGCGGCCCCAATCCACAAGAACTGTCCCACCACGAACAGCATGACAATCAGGATGCGGTAAACGCGCGAGCGGGGCGCCGCCACAATCGCCAAGGCAGGAAACAGCGGGGCCAAGATACGAAACGTGCTCGACTGCGGAAAGAACACCGCGAGCACGTAGAGCCCATAGCTGAGACTCCAGAGGCGAATCTCTGGCCCGACTCGGCGCGCCGCGGGAAGCAAGAGAATGAGACCGGCGACCACGACCAATCCGCTGAGCAACGCATA
>WLDR01000100.1 GCA_009704705.1 Actinomycetota bacterium
AAGTGGGGAATGACCACGCGAAGAAGCTGCACGATGATCGACGCGGTGATGTAGGGCATGATGCCCAACGCGAAGATGGAGAGTTGGAGCAGCGCGCCACCCGAGAACAGGTTGACGAGTTCGTAGAGTCCCGAGGTGTTTTGGTTGGCTGCGAGACACGCCTGCACGTTGCCGAAGTCGACATACGGGCTAGGGATGAACGAACCGAAACGGAACAGGGCGACGATGAAAATCGTAAAGCCGATCTTGCGTCGAAGGTCGGGGGTGCGGAAGATCCGCGCTACTGCGCTAAACACAAGCTTCTCCTGGTTTCTTTCTTTGTGGAAGCTGTGCAGCCCCCGGACCTAATCCGAGGACCACACGCCTCACAACATAAAGAGCAGTGGCGACGGTTACTTGACCGAACCACCGGCGGCAACAATCTTCTGCTCAGCTGAGCTCGAGACCTTGTCGACCGTAACGTTCAGCTTAACCGCGATGTCGCCGTTGCCAAGCACCTTGACGAGCTCATTCTTGCGAACGGCTCCCTTGGTGACGAGGTCGGAAACCGTGACGTCTCCACCCGAGGGGTACAACTCCGCAAGCTTCTCGAGGTTGACCACCTGGTATTCGGTGCGGAACGGGTTCTTGAAACCGCGCAACTTCGGTGAGCGCATGTGAAGGGGCATCTGGCCGCCCTCAAATCCGATCTTCACCTGGTAGCGAGCCTTCGTGCCCTTGGTTCCACGACCAGCGGTCTTACCCTTCGAACCTTCACCACGACCAACGCGGGTGCGTTCCTTCTTGGCACCCGGTGCGGGACGCAAGTGGTGAACCTTGAGCAGGTGTTCCTTCGGTGCGCCGGGCTCCTTCTTTGCAGCAGCTTTGGGCGCAGCCTTCGGCGCGGCGGCCTTGGGTGCTTCCGCCTTTGCCGCAGCTGGCTTTTCAGCAGCTGCTTTGGGAGCGGCAGCCTTCGGGGCGGCAGCTTTCGCAGCGGCCGGTGCCTTCGTGGCCGGTGCCTTAGCGGCAGCCGGAGCCTTCGCGGCAGCCGGAGCTTTGGCAGCAGCGGCCTTCGGGGCAGCAGCCTTTGCGGGAGCCTTAGCGGCAGCAGCCTTCGGGGCCGCCTTCGCTTCGTCTTTGTTTTCAGCCATTAGTCAATCTCCTCAACCTTCACCAGGTGAGCGACGGTCTTGACATAGCCACGGTTCACGGGGCTGTCTTCCTTGACGACGATGTCGCCAATGCGCTTGAGTCCAAGACTGCGAAGCGTGTCGCGCTGGTTTTGCTTTTCGCTAATTACCGACTTGATCTGTGTGACCTTGAGACGTGCGGCCATTAGACACCTGCCCTAGCGGCGGCATCTGCGCGAACGAGACGTGCAGGTGCAACCTGGTCGAAGTCCAGTCCGCGTCGAGCGGCAACCGCGCGCGGCTCTTCGAGCTGCTTGAGTGCCTCAACGGTGGCGTGAACAATGTTGATCGTGTTGGACGATCCGAGCGACTTGCTCAGAACGTCATGGATGCCGGCGCACTCGAGTACGGCACGAACTGGACCACCGGCGATAACACCGGTACCAGCAGCAGCCGGACGAAGAAGTACAACACCAGCAGCAGCTTCACCCTGTACCGGGTGAGGAATCGTGAAGCCGACGCGAGGAACGCGGAAGAAGTTCTTCTTTGCCTCTTCGACACCCTTTGAGATGGCGAGCGGAACTTCGCGAGCCTTGCCGTAACCGATTCCGACCATGCCGTTACCGTCACCGACGACGACGAGTGCGGTGAAGCTAAAGCGACGACCACCCTTGACGACCTTGGAAACGCGGTTGATGGTTACGACGCGCTCGAGGAACTGGCTCTTCTCGGCGTCGCGGTCGCGGTTGCGATCCTTGTTGGGGTTGCGCTCGCGAGCGCCACGACGGGCCTCGCGGGGCTCGTCACGAACCGACTCGGTGGATTCGACCACTGCAGCTTCGGTTACGACGGTTTCTGCTTCTGCAGCCACCTCGTTCTCCTTTTCAATCTCGCTCACAGGTTGAGTCCACCCTCTCGCGCTCCTTCGGCGATCGCGGCAACGCGACCGGCGTACTTGTTTCCACCGCGGTCGAAGACCACAGCCTCAATGCCGGCCTTCTTGGCGCGCTCAGCAACCAACGCGCCGACCTTCTTGGCCTTGGCGGTCTTGTCACCAGCGAAACCGCGGAGTTCGGTCTCCATCGTCGATGCAGAAGCGACCGTGTGGCCCTTCGTGTCATCAACCACCTGAACGAACACGTGGCGTGCTGAACGGGTTACAACCAGACGCGGACGAGTCGCGGTTCCCTCAACCTTCTTGCGAAGACGAGCGTGACGGCGATCGCGCGATGCAGATTTGCTCTGAATAGCCATGGCTTACTTACCACTCTTTCCGGCTTTGCGGCGAACAACTTCGCCTGCGTAGCGCACACCCTTGCCCTTGTATGGCTCGGGCTTGCGAAGCTTGCGAATGTTGGCAGCAACCTCACCGACGGCCTGCTTGTCGATGCCCTTGACGGTGAGCTTGTTGTTGCCCTCGACCTCAAAAGTGATGCCGGCGGGCGGGTCAACCGTGATTGAGTGCGAGTATCCGAGAGCGAACTCTAAGGACGAACCCTTGGCGGCGACACGGTAACCCGTGCCGACAACCTCGAGGCCCTTTTCGTAGCCCTGAGTGACACCGACGATCTGGTTTGCGATGAGCGTGCGCGTCAGTCCGTGCAGCGAACGCGAGGTGCGCTCGTCGTCGGGACGCGTGACGACAACCTGGTTTTCCTCGATCGCAACGCGAATCGGGTCGGACACGACGAGAGAAAGCTCACCCTTCGGGCCCTTGACGGAGACATTTTGCCCGTCGAGTGTGACGGTAACGCCACCGGGGATGTCAACGGGAAGACGACCAATACGTGACATGACGAGTTACCACACGTAGGCGAGAACTTCTCCGCCCACGCCCTTCTTCTCGGCCTGACGGTCAGTGAGAAGACCGTTAGAGGTGGACAGGATGGCGACGCCGAGACCGCCGAGAACCTTAGGAATCTCGTTCGACTTTGCGTACACACGAAGTCCGGGCTTCGAAACGCGCTTGATGCCGACGATCGACTTCTCGCGGTTCGGACCGAACTTGAGGTTCAGGGTCAGGGTCTGTCCAACGCGAGCATCGCTAACTTCCCAGCCCGCGATGAAACCCTCGGACTTGAGGATGTCAGCAATGCGTGCCTTCAGCTGCGAGTTCGGCATGGACACGGTGTCGTGGTGTGCCGAGTTCGCGTTGCGCAGTCTGGTCAGCATGTCTGCGACCGGATCTGTCATTGTCATGTGTGTTTTTCTTTCTTTCACCAGGTTTCGCGAGCTTTACAAGGCATGCGACCTGTGGTGGTTCACGAGACGCGGTGGCGAATCGTGTGGATCAAGAAGAACTAGCTCGTCTTGAAGGGGAAGCCGAGTTCGCGAAGGAGCGTGCGGCCCGCTTCGTCGTTCTTGGCGGTGGTCACAACCGTGATGTCCATACCTCGGACGCGGTCGATCTTGTCCTGGTCGATCTCGTGGAACATCGACTGCTCCGTGAGACCGAAGGTGTAGTTGCCGTTTCCGTCGAACTGGCGGTCGGAAAGACCACGGAAGTCGCGGATACGGGGAAGGGCGAGCGACAGAAGTCGGTCGAGGAACTCCCACATGCGGTCGCCGCGCAGCGTGACGTGGCAACCAATGGGCTGACCTTCACGAAGCTTGAACTGGGCGATTGATTTGCGAGCCTTGGTGACCTGTGGCTTCTGACCCGTGATCTTGGTCATGTCGGCGATAGCGCCGTCGATGACCTTGCTGTCACGAGCAGCTTCACCGACACCCATGTTCACCACAATCTTGGTGAGCGTGGGGATCTCGTTCACGTTGGAGTATCCGAGCTCGGTTGCCAGCTTCTTCTGGATTTCGGCGCGGTACTTCTGCTTCAGACGCGGCTGGATTTTGCCAGCAGCAACGGCAGTGTTCGTCATTACAGGTCCTTACCTGACTTCTTGGCGTAACGAACGCGAACCGTCTTGGTCACGCCGTTCTTGGTTACGGTCTCGACACGGTGGCCGACACGCGTGGGCTTCTTCGTGCTGGGGTCAACCACAGCGACGTTCGAAATGTGGATGGGAGCCTCGACGGTCTCGATGCCACCGGTCTTGGTTCCACGCGACGACTGGCCAACACGCATGTGCTTCTGTACGTAGTTGACGCCCTCGACAATCACGCGGTTGTGCTCAACGAGCACCTCGATGACCTTGCCCTGCTTACCACGGTCTCCGCCGCGAGCCTGGGTGCGACCACTGATGACCTGAACGAGGTCGCCCTTCTTGATGTTCGCCATGATTAGATAACCTCCGGGGCGAGGGACACGATCTTCATGAACTTCTTGTCGCGAAGTTCACGTCCAACCGGTCCGAAAATACGGGTTCCGCGAGGATCGCCATCGTTCTTGAGAATGACAGCTGCGTTCTCGTCGAACTTGATGTACGAGCCATCCGCGCGACGCGTGTTCTTCTTGGTGCGAACGATGACCGCCTTGACGACGTCACCCTTCTTCACGTTGCCACCGGGGATTGCATCCTTAACGGTTGCAACGATGACATCACCGAGTCCGGCGTAGCGACGACCGGAGCCACCGAGCACGCGAATGGTGAGCAGCTCTTTGGCGCCTGTGTTGTCGGCGACCTTAAGTCGCGATTCTTGCTGAAGCATCTTCTCTTACCTCTTACGAAGCAGTCCGCGAGGACTACTTGGCCTTCTCGACGATTTCGACCAGACGCCAGCGCTTTGAGGCGCTGAGCGGACGGGTCTCGCTGATCACAACGAGGTCACCGATGCCCGCGGTGTTGAGCTCATCGTGAGCCTTCACCTTCGAGCTACGACGCATGACCTTGCCGTACAGGGGGTGCTTCACGCGGTCTTCCACCTCGACAACGATGGTCTTGTCCATCTTGTCGCTGGTGACGTATCCGCGACGAACCTTGCGGTATCCGCGAACAACCGCTTCGGCCTTGTCGGCCTTCTTTGCAGTCTTGGTCTCGGCCATTATTTGGTCTCCTCCGTGGTTTCGTCTGCTTCGACCGCGTCAGCAGCCTTCGCCTTCGGTGCGGCCTTTGCTTTCGGTGCTGGTGCAGCGGTTGCAACGGGGGTGGCGCGGATGCCGAGCTCGCGCTCGCGCAGCACCGTGTAGATGCGCGCGATGTCGCGCTTCACGGCACGCACGCGTCCGTGGCTCTCGAGCTGACCCGTAGCGGCCTGGAAGCGCAGGTTGAACAGCTCTTCCTTCGCGCGACGGAGCTCCTCGATGAGGCGCTCGTTGTCGAACGTGTCGAGGTCAGCGGACTTGAGTTCCTTGGATCCGATCGCCATTATGCGTCACCCTCTTCGCGCTTGATGATGCGTGCCTTGAGAGGCAGCTTGTGGATGGCGCGCATCATTGCTTCGCGCGCAAT
>WLDR01000101.1 GCA_009704705.1 Actinomycetota bacterium
GATTGAGTCTTCGATCGTCGATGGAGATTCCGCGAGGTCGAATGCGACAAGTCCAGCAGCCGCGTTGAGGACCACGATGTCGCGCACCGCGCCGGCCTCTCCCCCCAGTACTCGGTGAACAATCTTCGCGTTGTCTTCGGGCGAACCGCCACGAATGTCGTCGAGTGTCGCTCGAGAAATGCCAAGGTCCGACGGATTGAGGTCGTGCTCGACTACTCGCCCGCGACTGATCTCCCACATGTGACTGTGACCGGTGGTCGTCAGTTCGTCCAGACCGTCGTCGCCTCGAAACACAAGTGCACTCGCGTCCCGAGTTTGAAACACGCCCACCATGAGAGGAACCCGGTCAAGCGAAGCGCAACCGAGGGCCGTGGCGTCAGGCCGGGCCGGGTTACACAAGGGGCCGAGGAAGTTGAATAGCGTCGGCACGCCAATTTCCCGGCGGGTTTCTCCCACATGGCGGAAACCCGGGTGAAACAGTGCGGCATAGGCGAATGAGATTCCGACCGCGTCGAAGACGCGTGCAACACCACCTGGATCGAGGTCGAGATTGAGCCCCAGCTCCCCCAAAACGTCCGAGGATCCGGACGCGCTACTCGCCGCGCGGTTGCCATGCTTGAGCACGGGCACGCCCGTCGACGCAGCCACAATGCTCGACATCGTGGAGACGTTGACCGTGCGATGGCGATCGCCACCCGTTCCCACGATGTCGAGGGCTCTCGGATTTACGGGCAATGGGAGGGAATGTTCAAGAACTGCGTCTCGAAAGCCCACGACCTCATCGACCGTCTCTCCTTTGGCGCGAAGCGCGATGAGAAAGGCAGCGATTTGCGACGGCGTTGCCGTTCCACCGACCATCTCATTCATCGCCCAGGTGGCTTCCGCAATCGACAAATTTTCGCCGTCGAGCAATTGAGTGAGAAGACTCGGCCAATTCGGGATTTGAGACATGACACAAGGTTAGTTGGCATCGGTAATCATGAGCGTGGCGCGACCCAATCGACCAATGAGCGCCTCTCATTCCGGCATAATGGGAGGCGTGACGAATGCCTCTGTTGCTTCCCGAGTACCTGTTCCCATGGTGAGCCGACCCAACCCTGTTGCGGTGGGCACTATCGTCTGGCTCGGCAGCGAGGTGATGTTCTTCGCCGGTCTTTTCGCCATCTACTTCACACTTCGTGGAGCGGTCCCCGAGATGTGGGCTGAGGAAGCTGCCATGCTCAACTTCCCCTTCTCGCTGACGAACACGATCATCCTGGTGTCGTCTTCGTTTACCGCCCAGTTCGGAGTTTTTGCCGCTGAGCGCTTGCAACCACGTTCCACAGGATGGAAGCCGACTCAATGGGGAATGGTCGAGTGGTTCTTCCTCACCTACGCTCTCGGAGCTATCTTCGTTTCGGGTCAGGTTTTCGAGTATGCACTGCTCGTGTCTGAAGGAGTTACGCTCAGCTCAAACGCGTATGGCTCGGCTTTCTTCTTGACCACTGGTTTCCACGGCTTGCACGTGACCGGAGGCCTCATCGCGTTCCTCCTCGTCATCGGCCGCGCGTATGCGGTCAAGCACTTTGGTCACAAGGAAGCAACGAGTGCCATCGTCGTTTCGTACTACTGGCACTTTGTTGATGTGGTGTGGATTGCCCTGTTCCTCGTCATTTACGTGCTCAAGTAGCACTGCGTGTTTCGCCTGACAACCATCAGAAAAGAAAAGACATGATCCGAAACCCTCGCAAGTCCGGCCGCCGTTCACCTCTGGCATCTGCTTCCCTGCTTCTGGTCGGGTTGCTCGCCACGGGTGGTGCCTACGTTGCGTTCACTGCGACGACCGCGTCGGCAAACGTAGACATGTCAAGCCCCGAAACGATTGAGAACGGCCAGAAGCTCTTTGCGGCAAACTGCGCAACGTGCCACGGACAGCAGGCGCAAGGCACCGACGCCGGCCCGAGCTTGATTGGCGTTGGCGCCGCATCGGTCGATTTTCAGGTTGGTTCGGGACGCATGCCCATGCAGGCGAACTCGCCGCAGGCGCCAACGAAGCCCGTTCAGTTCACCGAAGAACAGACCGCTGAACTTGCGGCGTATGTCGCATCGCTCGCTCCAGGGCCCGCCATTCCGAGTGAGTCTGAGCTTGTCGGAGGCAACGTTGCCGAGGGTGGCGAACTCTTCCGCATCAACTGCGCAATGTGCCATAACGTCGCTGGAGCCGGTGGCGCCCTGACCGAGGGTAAGTATGCTCCCGCACTGACGGAGTCGTCTGCGAAGCACATCTATGAAGCGATGGTCACTGGGCCACAAAACATGCCGGCGTTCAACGACCTCAACCTGACCCCCGAGGACAAGAAGAACGTCATCGCGTACATCCAGTACCACCAGGAGACGCAATCCGCCGGCGGGCTTGAACTTGGTTCGCTCGGCCCTGTTTCTGAGGGTCTTTTCCTCTGGGTGTTCGGTCTGGGTGGCATCGTCGCCCTCACCGTGTGGATTACCGCGAAATCCAACTAACCCTGTATCTCAACCACCGCACTAAGGAGAATGATGGCTCAGAACGAGAATGGCTCGGCCGACGTCGTTCCCACAACCGCGCCGACTGGCGCAGTTGTCGGAACAGCTGTTGTCCCCGCTGACACGTTCGAGAACCCGGGCCTGCCACCGCACCGCCCGCGCATTGTGGATCTGGACCCCAAGAAGAAGCAGCGTGCAGCGCGCTTCGTTGTGGCGCTCTTCTGGGTATCCGTCGCGGGAAGTATTGCCGCTGTGTTTGCCTACATGTTCTTCCCGATTG
Organism: Actinomycetota bacterium; assembly: GCA_009704705.1. Classification (GTDB taxonomy): domain Bacteria; phylum Actinomycetota; class Actinomycetes; order Actinomycetales; family Microbacteriaceae; genus RFQD01. The sequence goes on from WLDR01000101.1 coordinate 2,780, forward strand.
AGTCCGGCAACGTGGAGGATGTTCGAAACAACACGCTGTTCGTCGGGCTCGCCATTGCCCTCTCGCTCCTGGCCATCGGTATCGCTGCCGTGCACTGGGGCAAGGCCGTCATGGACGACAAAGAGGGCGTGGATTATCGTCACCCGGTTCGCGGAACCGAAGAAACCCGCGCCCGAGCACTTGAGGTGTTCAAGGAAGCAAACGAAGAGTCTGGCTTTAGCCGTCGCACTCTCATTCGTGGCGGACTCATTGCGTCACTCGTTGCGTTCCCGTTGCCCGCCATCGCATTGTTCCGTGGACTTGCCCCGATGGATGTCGACCCTAACGATTTGCTGAAGCACACCATGTGGAAGAAGGGCTTGCGTCTCACGCAGGACCCCACCGGCAACCCGATCAAGGCATCGGATGTCACTATTGGCAGTGCTTACCAGATTATTCCCGAGGGTCTCGTGGACCTCCCCGAACACGAAATGCTCGATGAGAAGGCGAAGGCCGCAGTTCTCCTGGTGCGCTTGAAGCCGGAGGACTTGACCTGGTCGAGCGAAGAACGCAAGTCGTGGTCGTATGACGGCATTGTTGCGTACTCCAAGATCTGTACGCATGTCGGTTGCCCGGTAGCTCTCTACGAACAACAAACACACAACCTGCTTTGCCCGTGTCACCAGTCTCAGTTCGACATTGCGAACGAATGCGCCGTCATCTTTGGGCCGGCGGCCCGCCCACTTCCTCAATTGCCCATCACTGTGGACAGTGAGGGATACCTCGTCGCCATGAGCGACTTCACCGAACCTGTTGGACCTAGCTTCTGGGAGCGTTCTACATCATGAGCATCACCTCCGCACCTCAGCAAAAGGGCTTTACTGCTCGGGCGTCAAATTACATCGATGAGCGCACCAGCGCCTCGTTTGCCGTCAAGGAATTTGGTCGCAAGATTTTTCCCGACCACTGGTCATTCCTCCTAGGCGAAGTAGCGCTCTACAGCTTCGTCATCATCCTGCTTTCGGGTAGCTTCCTGACGTTCTTCTTCCAGGCTTCCATGACGCCGGTGGAGTACGAGGGTTCTTACGTCCCACTCAAGGGCATCACGATGTCCGCCGCCATGGCATCGACGCTCGACATTTCGTTCGATATTCGTGGTGGCCTGCTCATGCGTCAGGTGCACCACTGGGCGGCGCTCCTCTTTGTCGCGGCCATCGGCTTGCACATGCTCCGCGTGTTCTTCACCGGCGCATTCCGCAAGCCTCGTGAGCTGAACTGGGCAATCGGTTTTGTGCTGTTCGTTCTGGCGATGGCCGAAGGCTTCACCGGCTATTCCCTTCCGGACGACTTGTTGTCGGGCAATGGACTTCGCATTATCGACGGAATGATCAACGCCGTTCCCGTTGTTGGCACGTGGATCACCTTCCTCCTGTTCGGAGGAGAGTTCCCGGGGGCAGACATCGTTGGGCGCCTCTACACGCTGCACATCCTGCTTCTACCGGCGTTGGTTTTGATCTTCATCGTGCTGCACTTGATGTTTGTGGTCATCCACAAGCACACGCAGTACCCTGGCCCTGGTCGCACCGAACAGAACGTCGTCGGATACCCCGTTTTGCCCGTCTACGCAGCCAAGGCAGGTGGATTCTTCTTCCTCGTCTTTGGTGTGGTCATGCTGATGGCGGCGACGGTGACAATCAACCCGATTTGGAACTACGGCCCCTATGACCCCTCCCCCGTGTCTGCTGGAACTCAGCCGGACTGGTACATCGGGTTCGCCGACGGTGCACTTCGTCTGATACCTCCGCACCTGGAAACCGTGTGGTTCGGGTACACGTGGTCATGGAACATCCTGATTCCAATCCTGCTGCTCCTCGTCTTCTTGGCCCTCGCCTTCGCGTATCCCTACATTGAGGCGTGGGTTACGGGTGACAAGCGAGAGCACCACCTGCTCGATCGTCCGCGCAACGCGCCCGTACGAACGGGAATCGGTGCTGCCGGTGTAACTTTCTACGCCGTTCTCTGGGCGGGAGCCGCATCGGACATCATTGCGACGCACTTCCTGGTAACGATGGAAGGCGTAATCCTTACCCTTCAGATTCTGCTTATCTTGGGCCCGATCATCGCCTTCATGGTGACGAAGCGTGTCTGTCTTGCGCTGCAGAAGAAGGACCGCGAAATGGTTCTTCACGGGTTTGAGACGGGACGGATCGTTCGACTTCCCGGAGGCGAATTCGTCGAGGTGCACGAACAGCTCGACGATTACACTCGCTGGCAGCTCGTGTCGTTCAATGACAACGCTCCGATTGCTCTCAAGCCCAACCCCAAGGGCAAAATCACGGCGGGCGCACGCGTGCGGGTATCCCTCTCCAGGTTCTTCTTCGAAGACCGTATTGCTCCGGTCACGCAGACGGAGTTCAAAGAGGCCCTCGAGCACGCTCAGCACTAGAGCCAAACTCTGAACAGGATTGGGCTGCTCGCGCTCTGCGCGGGTGGCCCAATTTCTTTGGGGGCGCTTGCAGACGCCAGTCAGAGCGACATTCGGCGCACGCCAGTCAGAGCGACATTCGGCGCACGCCAGTCAGTGCGGGATTCCGCACGCCAGTCGCGCTGCTCTCGTGCGCCTGGCGGAGTCAGATTCAGCCGCTCAGGGAGATATAGTCGATCAGCCAGTCAAGCCC
>WLDR01000102.1 GCA_009704705.1 Actinomycetota bacterium
GAACTGCCTCGCGCCGCTGGCCAAGGTCTTCAACGACAACTTCGGCATCGAGTCGGGTTTGATGACAACAGTTCACGCGTACACCGCCGATCAGAACTTGCAGGATGGTCCGCACAGCGACCTGCGTCGCGCTCGCGCTGCTGCTCTCAACATTGTTCCGTCGTCCACGGGTGCCGCGAAGGCTATCGGGCTCGTGTTGCCTGAACTTCAAGGCAAGCTCGACGGCTTCGCGCTTCGCGTTCCCGTTCCGACCGGTTCAATCGTCGACCTCACCGTCGTCACGAAGAAGAAGGCGAGCAAAGAAGAGATTCTTGCTGCGTTCAAGGCAGCTGCAGAGGGACCCATGAAGGGCATCCTGAAGTACACCGAAGACGAGATTGTTTCGAGTGACATCGTCACCGACCCGCACTCGTCCATCTTCGATGCTGGCCTTCTGCGCATCCTGGGCGATCAGGTGAAGCTTTCCAGCTGGTACGACAACGAGTGGGGATACTCCAACCGTCTGGTTGACCTCACCGAGTTCGTCGCTTCCAAGTTCTAAGCCGTGGGATTACGCACGCTCAGCGATCTCGGCAACCTGGCCGGTAAGCGCGTCATCGTTCGCTGTGACCTTAACGTCCCACTCAAGGACGGTGTCATCACGGATGATGGACGCATCCGCGCCTCAATTCCGACACTGAACGCTCTCGTTGAGCAAGGCGCGCGGGTCGTGGTTGTCAGTCACCTGGGTCGACCTGACGGTGCGCCAGACCCGGCGTATAGCCTTCGTCCAGTCGCTTCCCGGCTCGAAGAATTGATTGGTCGTCCGGTTGGGTTCTCGTCCGAGACCGTGGGCGCCGAAGCCAATCGCGCTGTCAGCGAACTGCAGAATGGAAGCCTGCTCGTTCTCGAGAACCTGCGCTTCAACGCCGCAGAAACGGCTAAAGACGACTCGGTCCGTGGCGCGTTTGCGCAACAGCTCGCGTCACTGTGCGATGCTCTGGTTTCAGATGGCTTCGGGGTTGTTCACCGCAAACAAGCCAGTGTTTTCGACTTGGCGTCACTTGTTCCGAGCGCCGCGGGCTTGCTGATCGAGTCTGAGCTAAAGGTCCTCGAGAAGTTGACGGAGTCTCCAGAACGGCCCTACACGGTCGTGCTCGGTGGCTCCAAAGTCTCAGACAAGCTCGGAGTCATTGACCACCTATTGCCTCGCGTAGACCGCATCCTGGTCGGCGGGGGAATGGTCTTCACATTCTTGGCCGCCCTGGGATACAAGGTCGGCTCGAGTTTGCTCGAAGTTGACCAGATTCCAACCGTGCAGCGATACATGGAAGAGGCAGCCAAGAAGGGCGTTGAACTTGTTCTGCCGACGGACATTGTCGTGGCGGCAAAGTTCGCGGCCGATGCCGACCATGTCATCGCAGCCACAGATGCGCTCGAAGACACGCCATTCGGTGCGTCTGGCCTCGGACTCGACATCGGCCCAGAATCAAGTCAGGCGTTCGCCAAGATCATTGAGTCAAGCGCCACGGTGTTTTGGAACGGCCCGGCCGGCGTGTTTGAGTTTCCTGCGTTTGCGGGGGGCACGCACGCGATTGCGGAGGCTCTCACAAAAGTCAACGGACTCAGCGTTGTGGGCGGGGGAGACTCGGCTGCCGCCGTGCGCGTGCTCGGCTTCCACGATGACCAATTCGGGCACATCTCCACCGGCGGAGGAGCGAGTCTCGAGTTTCTAGAAGGCAAGAAGCTACCCGGCTTGGAGGTCTTGGGATGGTAAATGCGCGGCTTCCGCTGATCGCGGGCAACTGGAAAATGAACTTGGATCACATGCAGGCCATCGCCACGGTGCAAAAACTTGCGTGGACCTTAGACGAGGCAAAGCATGACGCCGGGGCGTCTGAGGTGGCAATCTTTCCCCCGTTTACCGACCTGCGCAGTGTGCAAACCCTCGTGGACGCTGATAAGTACCCCATTGCATACGGCGGACAGGATTTATCCGTGCACGACGCCGGCGCGTATACCGGCGAGATTAGTGGCGCATTCCTCGCTCGGCTTGGGTGTCGCTACGCACTCATTGGTCACAGCGAACGACGCCAGTACCACGGTGAAACGGACGAAACGTGTCAGAAGAAGGTCGAGGCGGCGCTTCGCCACAGCCTCATTCCCGTGCTCTGCGTCGGAGAAACCGCAGCAGACCTCGAAGAGTTTGGCGCAAGTGCCGTACCCATTGGGCAGCTCAAAGCTGCCCTCGACGGAGTTTCTCCCGATGCCGACATCGTGGTCGCCTATGAACCCGTGTGGGCCATCGGTTCGGGACAGGCGGCAACAGAAGAGCAAGCTGAGCAAGTTTGTGCCGCGCTGCGGGCAACGCTCGCCGAGATGCTCGGAGAGGACTTCGCTGGCCGCACGCGAATCCTGTACGGCGGTTCTGTCAAGAGCAGTAACATCGCCTCTTTTATGCGCCAACCCAACATCGATGGGGCTCTTGTTGGCGGCGCAAGTCTGGATGTGGCCGAATTCGCGTCGATCGTTCGGTTCTACAAGCACGTCATCTAGACAGAACAAGTTCGACCAGATAACCGTTTAGTATTGAACAGGTTTGATTATTCGTTTGAAAGGTAACTCGTGGAGATTCTTCAGGTTGTACTGCAAGTAATTCTTGCCATCACCAGCCTTCTGCTGACGCTTCTCATCCTGCTCCACAAGGGTCGAGGTGGCGGAGTTTCTGACATGTTTGGTGGCGGAGTTACCTCGTCGCTTGGCTCGTCGGGTGTGGCCGAGCGCAATCTGAACAGAATCACGGTCATTCTCGGCCTGATTTGGATCACGACCATTATTGTGCTGGGGCTGCTGACCAAGTTCACGACGGGAATCTAATGTCATCCAGCGGCAGTGCCATTCGAGGTTCACGCGTTGGTGCCGGACCCATGGGTGAACAAGACCACGGTGTTCACGCCGATCGAATTGCTATCAGTTATTGGGACGCCCTAGGTAACGAGACGGTTCGATACTTTGCAGCGAATCTCCCCGAAGAAGAGATTCCTGAGACGATTGACTGCCCACAATCGGGTCTCCCCGCGGGTCGCGACAAGAACAACCCTCCTCACGTTGCCAAGCTCGAGCCGTATAAGACTCACCTGGCCTACGTGAAAGAACGCCGAACACCTGAGGAAGCCGCTCAAATTCTTGAGGATGCGCTGCATCAGCTCCGGGTTCGCCGCGGCACCGTCAAGGCCTAGTCGAACTCTTTAGATTTGCTGGCTGCCGACGCGTCTACATAAAGGCACGTTTCCTCGCTCCCACCAACCGCGCTGACGGGCGCAACGTTGGGGTCGCGTGACGTTGTCGCTAAGTGAATCGCTTCAGCTTTGTCGTCGCCAGAAGCGACGACCCACACTCGTCTCGACGAGTTGATGCTCGGCAGCGAAAGCGAAATTCTCTCTGGGGGTGGCTTGGGGGAGTCGCGAACCGCAATCACTGTCTGGCCTGAAACCGAGATACCTGGGAGCCCAGGAAAGAGACTCGCAACATGAGCGTCGGGGCCCACGCCCAGAAGTACGAGATCAAAACGCGGAAAGTCAGCGCCGAAGAACTCGGAGAGTTCCGCAGCGTAGCTACGGGCTGCCTCATCTAGCGACAAGCCATCTTCTCGGGCAGGCATGCGATGAACGTTTTCGGCAGGGATGCGAATTCGACCAAGAAGCGCCTTCGTGGCTTGTCCGTCGTTACGGTCAGCGCTATCCGATTCGACAAAGCGCTCATCACCCCACCACACGTGCACATGCGTCCAGTCGATGGCGTCATTCGACGGATCGATGTCTCTCAGCAAAGCGATGCCGACGGTGCCACCAGTGAGCACGATGTGACACTCGCCTCGAGCAGTCACGTCCGTTGCGATGACGTCCTGTATGTCGGTCGCGACGGCCGAACAGAGTTCCTGCATCGTGTCGAATACACGCGTCGTTCGCTGTGTCATGTGTTGACGCGCTAACGAGTTTCGTCGACGCGCAGCAAACCGTCTCGAATGACGGTTCCGTACACTTCATCGGGGTCGAGGTGACGAAGCTCTTCGGAGAGACAGTCTCGCAAGTTGCGGCGCACAAGCGTAACCTCATGGATCGGTTGTCCCGGCTGCGTGAGTCGAGCCTGACTCCCGTCAGTGCGCTCGAGAACGATGTTTCCGGATGCACGAGTGAGCGTCACCCGTTGAATAGCCCCGACCTCTGGCCGATCGGGTACCGACGTGAAAACAACTCGAATGTCGAGCGAGAGTGACAGCCACGCCGCGAGCAGTCTGGCTGAAAGCGACGTTTCTGCAGCTTGAACCTCGGCAGCTTCGATCGGTTCGAAAGGAGGCAAATCGAGAACGGAAGCGAGTTGCTGACGCCAGGGCGTCAGTCGAGTCCAGGCGAAATCCGAGTCGCCCGGCATGTACGCAGCCGCTAGCGCGGTCAAGAATTCGAGCTGATCACCTTGCGAAGCGGAGTCAGTGATTCGTCGTTGAGCGATCTCAACGAGTGCAGATGCGTTCACTTCGGCAGGCGTCGACGCCGGCCACCACACGACGACGGGCGCATCGGGAAGCAACAAGCCCGTCACGAGCCCGAGTTCATCTGAACCGGTCTCTCCGTACGCGCGCAGAATAATGACTTCACTTGCACCTGCGTCTCCTCCAACGCGCACTTCACCGTCGAGGCGATTGGTTATGTTCGTTGATTCATCCGGGATGCTCAGAACAATGACACGCATGGGGTGTTCGCGCGAAGCCTCATTTGCTGCGCTAATGGCTTCTTCTTCTTTTCCGGGGCTTGTCGAAATCACGAGTGTGAGCACTCGGCCGAGTGCTACCGCGCCACCCTCTTCGCGAATGTTGACGAGTGCCTTGGAGATTTTGCCCGTCGTCGTGTTGGGAAAGTCGATAATCATGGGCGCCTCCAGGCACGGCCATCCCGAGCCATCAAGTCGTCGGCTGACGACGGCCCCCACGTTCCCGGAGCGTACTGCTCAGGTTGTCCCTGCGTGGACCAGAACTCCTCGATTGGGTCAAGAATCTTCCAGCTCAGCTCAACTTCTTCGTGTCTCGGAAACAGTGGTGGTTCGCCCAAGAGAACATCCAAGATCAGGCGCTCATACGCTTCTGGACTCGCCTCTGTAAAGGCGTGTCCGTATCCAAAGTCCATGGTGACATCGCGCACCTGCATGCCGGCCCCGGGCACCTTTGAGCCGAAACGAATAGTCACACCCTCATCTGGTTGAACTCGAATCACGAGAGCATTTTGGCCCAGTGCAGAGGTTTGGTGTTCGGCAAAGAGGTATTGAGGCGCTCGCTTGAACACAACGGCAATCTCGGTAACGCGTCGACCCAGTCGTTTGCCGGCGCGCAGGTAGAACGGCACGC
>WLDR01000103.1 GCA_009704705.1 Actinomycetota bacterium
AATTTGGTAGTTCAAGCCTCCGAACAACCATGTCGCCCACCAACCGCCGCGAACGTTGCGCGAGGTCATGACCTGCTTGCGCAAGAAGTCGAGTTTTGAGCCGGCCGGAATGATCGGCATGCCCTTGTGGTTTGGCGCGAACGAAGCCCCCATGTACAAGCCAAAAACGGCGAGCTGAACGCCGAGGAACGCAAACGCCATGCCAACCGGCAAGAACCAAAACAGAACAAATACGACCGCAGTGACTCGGGCGAGAATCATGGCCAACTCGAGCCATCGTCCCTTGATCGACTTATCGGTGACGAGTGTTCGAATCGAGATGTAGTGCAGGTTGATGCCTTCGAGAAGGAGGAGAGGGAAGAAGAGCCAGCCCTGGCGCTGCACAATCCAGGCTTTGAAGCCGTGCTGCTCGGAAGCCGATTCTGGAGTAAAAGCAATGGTGTCGTACTCGATGTCTGGGTCGGCATCCACCTGGTTGGGGTTCTTGTGGTGTCGCGTGTGCTTGCTCATCCACCAGCTGTAGCTCATGCCAACGACGAGCGTGGCGAGTAGCTTGCCCATGCGGTCATTGGTTCGACCCGAGGTGAAAACTTGCCGGTGTGACGCTTCGTGGGCGAGAAAGGCAAATTGCGTGAAGAGCAGTCCAAGGGCGCCGGCAAGCAGAAGCTGGAACCATGAGTCGCCGAGCAGAATCATTCCGGCGAAGGTGGCGACGAGGGCGAGGCCGAGAATGACAAGAAGCGTGATGTAGAAGCTACGCGAGCGGTTGAGGAGGCCGCGTGCGCGAATCGTGCGCGACAGCTCGGCATAGGCGTTGTTGGACTGGTTGAAGTCGGCGGACCGAGGCTGCGTCGGTCGAAAGGCCAAAAGGGCCGAAACGGTGGAAGTAATGAGAATCCCTAGATGCGCCGACGTTCAGAGAGATGAACTGCGCGAGGGGCAATCCGCCGATGTATGCCAACCATAGCGCGCCCAGCCTGACCGGGGGCTGGCAATGAGGCGAGATTACTTTGGCTTGGTTCCGAGCAACTTTTTGATGTCTCCAAAAACCTCCATCGCGCCGACGTTACCGATGTCATCAAAAAGCACTTCACCGTTAGACGATGTGTGCGTCACGTGGATGCGCGCATCCAGCGTTTCTTCGACGCGCTGGTGTGGTTCCGTGCGCAGCGGGGCATGAAGTAGGCCACCACGTGTGCGGTCGGCACGAACGGTCAGCGTGCCGTCCGGGCCGGTCAGCGACCACGAGACGTGCGTGTCGTCAATCGTCAGGTCAGCTTCGCGTGCTCGATTGTAGGTCGCCCAGCGATAGAGGTGACCGCCATGACGAAGGCCAAGGAGGAAACCGCGGAATTCAGAACGGAGCCAAGGAATAATCGCGACGGAGCCGATAAATGATGCGTCGGGCTCGGTCGCAAAATGATTGGAGTGCAGCCAGACGTAACCGGCAGGAAACGAGCGGCCCCAGTCTTTTTCGATATATCCACGTCCGTTGCCGAAATCGATGGATTTGCCCTCGACGTCGAGCCGGCCACTGAGTCCGTGTCCGAAAGACACGATGCCGTGGTAGCACTCCATAAAGGGGACGAGTCCGTACCAGCCCATGATGCCCGGGGATCCCAGGGTGACGGGCCATCCTTCTAAGGCACTGGTGAAGTCCAGACGCCCCTTCAGTTGCGGAAGGTCGAGCGTGACCCCGGAGGAGTCGAAGTGATTGGGCCCGACTCGCACATCGAAACCCGTCGATGAAGCCGCGAATTCTTCGAGACGGTACGTGTGAAACCACGATCGCCCGGTGGACCCGTCGAGCACCTGCACAAACGCCTCATCACGCTGACCGTGTTCACCGAGGATTCCGCGAAAAACTCCGGGGATCACGGCCCATCGGTGTTTGTGCGTCGGATCGACGATTTTGATGTACCACCCCTCGAAGAAGGGCGTTCGGCCGTCTGATCCGTGGAACGCCTCGGGATGTTGAATCGCTCTGATGAAACTTCTTGGACTGGCCACGAGAGCGAGAATACGCGACTACTCTGTGCGATTGCGAAACTAGTATTGCGGCATGGGTCGGGCACGAAGTCTCAGCGGGGAGTCCTCGAGCTTTGCGCATCCAATCGGGCTTCTGCTCTTCAATCGACCGGATTATGCACGCCGAACGCTGGAGGCTCTCGCCCAACAAGAGCGGCCAATTAACCAGTCACGACTGACCATTTTTCGTGACGGTTACGCGGGCTCGAAAGATGAGCACCTGGAAAGACCGGACCGAACAGCCGAAGTTGACGACCTCGTTGCGCAGTTTTTTCCCGACGCAACCTTCGTGACATCACGCGAGAACGTCGGCGTTGCGAGAGCGTACGAACATCTTTACGCCGCTGTTTTCGCCGCGGACGACGAATGGGCAGCTCTTTTCGAAGAAGACTTTGTCATTGATTCGGACTACCTCTCAATCCTGAGCGAGTTCATTTCGCTCGCGGAGCCGCACCCCGAAATCGTGGCGGTGTCGGCAATCGGAGACGTCTCCGACCATCGTGAGCGAGGTCCGCACCACCTGTATGTCGCGAGGCACCTGTGGGCGTACGCACTACGCCGCCGGTGCTGGTCAGAGATTAAGCCGTATACGGACGCTTATCTCGACGCACTCGGACCAGGACACTATTGGCAACGTGACGTGAGGCGGGTCAACCGGGATCTCGCACGGCGGGGCTACTTGGTTCAAGGAACCAGTCAGGACTTCGTCAAGTTTTCGTGGATCCTCACCCAGGGTTACCTTGCCCTCAACACCGGGCAGGCGCACGGTGAGTACATCGGAGTCGAGGGCCTACATTCCACAGAACAGTCATTTGACGAGCAGGGGTTTTCACAAGCTCGCAAACCGCGAGACACCGAGTTTCGATTCCCACAGCTCACCGCGGACTTTTTGGACGAGCTGCGTCGGGAGGCGCGCGCGTCGTGGGCGCTGTGGTTTACGGATGCCCGGGAGCGAGCCGAAGAACGTCTCGCCACTGCACGAAAAAATGGCCAGGACGCCCGAGAGAACGTGGTGAAGCTGAAGCAAGCCCTCCGCTCAAGCGAGGAGGAGCGCCTCCGCCTGGAAGGAATCCTTAAGAAGAGTTGGTGGGCTCGCTTCACGCAGCTCAGTAATCGCGGATTTCGAAAGCACCCGGCGCCGAGCGCAGTACCCGGCGGCCACGCGCCGGAGGAGCGCGGCGGCTGGACGTGGTTCGGCGGAACATCCGCTCTGAGCATTGGAAACGTGCACCTCGTGGGCTTCGTTCGAAAACGTGCGGCAATCGGTGACGGCGCGTCTTTCGTCGGCGTGTATGGCGAAGATGGAAAGCACCGACGAAGTGTTTGCGTATTGCCCGGATTGCAACTTGATGACCACAACGTGCCCACTCTCGTCCCGCTCAATCAGCGAGAGTTTCTCGTTGGTGTGACAGGGCACAATCAGAATTCAATCGTGCGACTCTTTCGGGGCACGGCACACGATGGGGATGTTTCACTTGGACCTCCTGCTGAAGTTAGCTTTAGTGGCCCCACGTCATACGTGCACATCATTCGAGAAGACTCAACCCACGTTCTGGTCTTGACGCGCGTCGCCGGGCAGAATTTTGTTGCCCGACGTTTTAGTTTGGCCACGAATTCGGCTGTGTCGGCAGAAATGGCGGTGTTCCCGTGGTCGATTGAACCGGGCGACGAGTTCGCATCCGGTCGGGATGGCGGACGCCCGTATCTGATCACTCGCGAGTCGCAGGACGGTGTTGTATTCGTTCTCACGCAAGACCATCCCCGTGCGTATCGCAATGGAATTGTGGCGGGCAGGTTTCGTGGCAACCAGATCCTTGATCTCGACGGCAACGTGGTTCACACGCTCAGCGAAGGTGGCGCGCCGTGGAAACCATTTGAGTCGCTCACGAAAATCGTTAACGCCGGCTTGATGGACATCCCGTGGGTAGCCGACGTGGCTGCACACGAAGATGGAACAGTTGATGTGGGTTACTCAACTGCAACACTGAGTGCCCCGGATTTTCACCGCGGACGAGATCAGGCAAACGATTCGCTTGCCTTTCACGTCATTCGATGGTCGCCCGCGACGGGGCTTGAACCTGTGATGCACGTACCTGCCGGCCGGTCGCTGTATGCCGCCGAGGAGCACTACTCCGGAGGGCTTGCCATCAACCCCAGAGAACCCTCTCATGTCGTCTATTCGACGAGCCTGGGGCACGGCGCTCGTGGCGACCAGTCGACGCGATGGAGCCTCTATTCCCGGGAGAGTCTTGACATGCGCGTGCAAACACGCCTCGTTGAAACGGGCTCGCCAACCGTTTCTCCGCTGAGGCCGAAATTCTCCTCGATGGCCCCCGGGGCACAGGGGCATGCGTTGTTCGTCATGCGCGGTTCATACACGTCCTACGTCGATTTTGAAACGCGGATGATCTGCTATCCGTTCGTGTCGGGTCAAACGTGTGATGACAGTGGTTCGACGCACATCGATCTGATGTATCCCGTCATGCCGAGTGCCGCGATGCCCGCCCGAGAAGTTCGCACCCTCGGTCGACTGATGTCCAAGGCGCAAAGCTACGTGGAGTTCGGCGGCGGCGGGAGCACGCTGATGGCACTCTCTCTGGTTAGAGGAGACGTCTTTACCGTTGAAAGTGATGCGTACTTGGCTCAATTCCTGCGCGAAGCGGCAACGAAGCATGAGACACAATCTGCGCGATTCACGTGCGTGGTTCCCCGCGTCGACGTAATCAAGGGATGGGGACGGCCAGCGGCACTTAACGACGCTGACCGGAGCCGGTTCGGGGAAAGCTATGCGCGGGCGGGCGCAGATTCCTGCACCCCGGACCTCGTTCTGGTCGATGGACGATTTCGCGTCGCCTGCGCTCTTCTCGTAGCGAAGTCGACGACCCGGCGCGTCACGATTGCGATTGATGACTACGCGAATCGCCCCGGATATCACGCGGTTGAGAGATTCCTCGGTCGTCCCGTGCTGCACGGTCGCCTCGGCGTGTTTCGCCTCGCCGGCGCAATCGACGTTCCGGATTCTGTGCTTCACGAATACTTCGGTGTGTCAGATTAAGTTGATGCGGGTGGCGGGTCACTTTCGTGGAGACCGTCCTCAGCTCTGAGATATCGAAAGAATGAGATCACTCTTTCCGCTGCTCGTTGACGCGTCGGATCTGAGCCATGAGGGCGACAACAGCGCTGTCAAATACGAGGTCATTCTCAAAAACCCGAGCAGTGTGTGCCGATGCCACTGCCGACGCCTCTGGGGTCTTGGTAGATCGGCAGTATGGATCGTCAGGATCAAAGCCAGCTACTGTCAATTCGGCGAGAATTCGC
>WLDR01000104.1 GCA_009704705.1 Actinomycetota bacterium
CGAGATACGCACGCTGGTCGGTCACCGCTTCGACACCGTCTTGACTGCCGAGCGCTTCAACAAGCACCTCTGACTGAGAAGGGTCCTTGAGGTTGACCCAGAAGGTCTCGTTCAGCTGATCCGGCGTCACGTACTCGGCGACCGGATTGCTCTTAAACTGTCGCTGAAAGTTGTCGTAGGCCTGTTGGTGGTCCTCGAAGTAGAACTTGTCGATGAACGGTGAGAGAACATCCGACGTCAAAATCGACTCAACTGAATTGATCTGCACCGAGGTCGCTTCGCCGTCAACGCACGTTTCGCCCGCAGAAACAGACGTGCACATGTACACGGCCACCTGGGCCTTGTCGTACCAGAAATTCTTCATCGTGCCGGTCTGCATTTGCAGCAGGATGGCCGTGCCCACGAACGTCAACGAAATGAAGGTAACCAACACAACCGAGACGACCATCGACGCATTGCGCTTTAGTCCGTTAGCAGCCTCGCTCCAGACGAGTGAAAACCTCATTGCACCGGTCCCACGTTCTGGCTGTCGTCGTCGGCTGACTTGCTGCGACGTTGCGCTTGAGCTCGCAGTCGTTGCGTGATGGGCAAACTGTTTTCGCTCGTCGGCACGCGAGGCACCACACCGGAGTCGAGCATGTCGTACATGAGTGTGTTCATGTCGGTCGACTCATCAATCTCAGCGTCAACCTCAGGCGAGAACGGGTCAGGCATGCCGGGCACCGGGTCAAGTGCGATGTCCGACGTGTCTGCGAAGCGAGGAAGCCTCTCGAACGCATCCGTTTGCGACATCACCTGCGGCGCATCGGCAATCGTCATGATCTTCGTTGTCGGCGAGGCCTTCGATGCCGCTGGTCGTTTGGTCGAACCAGTCGTGGGCTTGGTGCCCTCCGCTCCGGCGGCTTTTTGAATCGGGATGGCCGCAGTCTTGCCATAGCCCGACTCGCGCTCATCGCGCACAATCACACCGGCCGAAAGCTCGACGACGCGCTTCTTCATCTGGTCAACGAAATCAGCAGCGTGCGTTGCAACGACGACCGTCGTGCCCGACGCGTTGATTGCTTCAAGCAAGGCCATGATGCCGGCGCTCGTCGCGGGGTCGAGGTTACCCGTCGGCTCATCCGCGAGTAGAAGGGCGGGCTTGTTCACAATCGCGCGAGCAATGGCGACACGCTGTTGCTCACCGCCGGAAAGCTCGTGCGGGTAGCGGGCGGACTTGCCGGCGAGACCCACCATCTTGAGTACATCCGGAACGGCTTCTTGAATGAAGCCGCGTGATTTGCCGATCACCTGAAGCGTGAATGCCACGTTGTCAAAAACGGTCTTGTTCGGCAGAAGGCGGAAGTCCTGAAAAACCACGCCGAGTTTGCGACGGAAATAGGGCACCTTGCGCGACGACACCGTTCCGAGGTCTTGACCGAGCACGTGAATGCTGCCGCGCGTGGGCTTGTCTTCTTTGATCATCATGCGAAGGCACGACGACTTGCCCGATCCAGAAGCGCCAACCAAAAAGACGAATTCGCCACGTTGAATGTTGAGGTCAATTGCATCAAGAGCCGGACGAGTGGTTCCCGGGTATTTCTTGGTGACTTTGTCGAAGAGAATCATGCTGCCCCGAGCCTAGGTCGCGGGTTTCGAGAAATCCCTGAACGACTCGCTAAACGTCCCGTTTGCGCCAGCGGATACCCGCCGAAATGAAGCCGTCGATATCACCGTCAAAAACGGCGGACGGATTGTTCACTTCGTAGTCCGTGCGCAAGTCCTTGACCATCTGATACGGAGCCAGAACGTACGACCGCATCTGGTCACCCCAGCTCGCCGTGATGTTCCCGGCTAATTCCTTCTTCTTTGCGTTCTCTTCTTCGCGCTGCACGAGTAGCAGGCGCGACTGAAGCACGCGCAGAGCAGCGGCACGGTTTTGAATCTGGCTCTTCTCGTTCTGACAGCTGACCACGATGCCGGTCGGGATGTGCGTGATTCTCACAGCCGAATCGGTCGTGTTCACCGACTGACCTCCGGGGCCACTCGAGCGGAACACATCAACTCGCATGTCGTTTTCGGGGATGTCAATCGATTCTGTCTCTTCCAACAATGGAACGACCTCAACGGCGGCAAAGCTGGTTTGGCGCTTGCCCGCCGAGTTGAACGGACTCATGCGCACGAGCCGGTGCGTGCCCGCCTCAACACTCAGTGTGCCGAACGCGTACGGTGCGTCCACTTCGATGGTGGCGGATTTGATTCCCGCTTCTTCGGCATAGCTCGTGTCGAGAACGCTGACCGGATACCCGTGCTTTTCAGACCACCGCAAATACATGCGCAAGAGCATTTCGGCAAAGTCGGCCGCATCGACTCCGCCGGCGCCGGCGCGAATCGTGATCACGGCAGCTCGCGCGTCGTACTCCCCGTTCAAAAGGGTCTGTATTTCCAAGTCATCCATCACCTTTTGAATGCCGAGAAGCTCGACGCGTGCCTCGGCGGCAACCGCTTCGTCGCCCGCCTCGTTCGCCATCTGAACCAGCACTTCAAGATCGTCGAGTCGACTTTCGATGCTGTGGATTTTCGCAAGTTCTGCCTGAGCGTGACTCAGTCGGCTGGTGACCTGCTGCGCGTTGTCGACGTCATCCCAGAGGTCTTGCGCACCGGCTGCTTCGCTCAACTTGGCGATGTCCGCAGTGAGTCGATCGAGCCCCACAACTGCCTTGATGTCTGCGAACGTCGAGCGCAACGCGCGAATCTGGTCCGCGAGGTCAAGGTCCATCATGATGCCTCAAGCCTACGGCGTAGGCTTGAACCCCATGTCGCCGACAGCACCTGCCTTTCAACTCCGCGCCGTCGTCGTGCCGATTTACCTGCCCACCTTGCTTTTTTCCGCCGGCGAATCAGCACTGATTCCGGTTCTCCCCGCAATCGCCAGTCGACTTGGGGCTGATTTGTCGGTGGCCGGGCTCGTCGCGTCGATGCTCGTTGTCGGCATTCTGATCGGTGACATTCCGGGGGGATGGATTGTCTCCCGCATCGGCGAGCGCCTGAGCATGCTCTGGTCGAGTTTGTTGGCGCTCTTGGGAATCGGAATTTCCATCGTCGCGCCGAATCCCGGCGTGCTCGGTTTGGGCATTCTGGCCATTGGGCTCGCGACGAGCGTTTTCGCACTGGCCCGGCACGCGTTTCTGACAACGTTCGTCCCGCTGCCACACCGCGCTCGAGCGCTGTCGACACTCGGCGGAATGTTCCGTGCTGGCGCGGTTCTCGGGCCACTTCTGACCGCGGCACTCATGAGCGTCACGCACGACCCAGCAACGGCGTTCTGGCTCACGGCTGCGTTCACACTGGGCGCATCGCTTGTGCTCATCTTTATGCCCGATCCCGAAAAGTCGTTTGGTCAAGTGCGCACGCACTTAGTCAAGGTTTCTCCGCATCGCACTCTGCGCGAAACAGCGGGCGAAGAGGAAGCTCTCGACGAAGTGCGCGGCATCTTCAAGACAATTACGCGCAACTTCTCCGTGCTGATTCGAGTGGGAACCGCTGCTGGACTCGTCGTCGCTCTGCGAACCGGTCGCACGGTTCTCTTGCCGCTGTGGGCGGTCAGCATCGGGGTGAGCTCGGCCGACACTGCTCTCGTACTGGGCCTTGCATCGGCAATCGACTTCGCCTTGTTCTTCTGGAGTGGTCAGGTGATGGATCGCTTTGGGCGCCTCGCTGCCATCGTTCCGTCGATGCTGGGCATGGCTATCCCGCTTGTCATTCTCGCCTTCACTCACGATGGGCCGAGTGCTGCGGTGTGGTTCGTTGTGACCGCACTCGTGATGGGGTTCGGCAATGGTTTGGGTTCTGGCATCAACCTGACGCTCGCGAGCGACTTGGCTCCGCCTAAGAATCCTGCCCCGTTTTTGGGTGCGTTCCGATTCATGACCGATGCGTTCGGGGCCGCCGCGCCCCTCATGGTTTCGGGCGTTATCGGTTTGGCGACTATCTCGGCCGCCGCCGCGACCCTTGGAGTGCTCGGGTTTGTGGGCGTGGGCATGATGCTGCGCTGGGTGCCGCGCTACATTTCACGCAGCTGAACTCGGCGACTGGCCGCGAAACCGGCGACCTGGTCAGGGCCGCTCGTGGCTAGACGAAGGCGTTGAGACCGGTCATGTCTCGCCCAACGACGAGCGCGTGCACCTCGTCGGTTCCCTCGTACGTGCGCACAGCTTCGAGGTTTGCCATGTGCCGCATGACGGGGAACTCATTTGTAATTCCGTCGCCACCGAGAATCGAGCGGGCGGTTCCGGCAATCTTGATGGCTTCGCGCACGTTGTTGAGTTTGCCGATACTGATCTGGGCGTAGGTCAGTTCGCCCTTCTCTTTCAGGCGACCAATGTGCAGCGCGAGCAGCAGACCCTTTTCGTATTCGAGCATCATGTCGGCGAGCTTGGCCTGCGTGAGCTGGAACGACGCGATGGGCTTGCCAAAAACCTCGCGCGTGGTTGACCGAACGATTGCCGCATCGAGACACGCCCGGGCAGCACCCATTACTCCGAAGACAATTCCGAAGCGAGCTTCATTCAGGCAGCCGAATGGCCCGGAAAGACCTTTCGCCCCGGGCAACAACGCATCATCCGAAACGCGCACGTCTTTCAGTTCGATATCGCACTGAATGGATGCCCGAAAAGCAAGCTTGCCGTCGATCGCCGTTGCCGTGAATCCGGGTGCCGAAGTGGGAACGATGAATCCGCGAACACCCTCGTCGGTCATCGCCCACACGATGCACAGGTCGGCAAGCGTTGCGAGGCCAATCCATCGCTTCGCGCCGTTGATGATCCAGCCGTCACCGTCACGCGTGGCGGTGGTGAGCATGTTGGCGGGGTCGGAACCTCCGTGAGCTTCGGTCAGTCCGAAGCAACCGATCTTGTCGCCGGCGGCCATCTGCGGGAGCCACTCCTGCTTTTGCTCCTCAGAGCCGTACTTAGAAATCGCCGCCATGGCGAGCGACCCTTGTACCGACACGAGCGTGCGCCAACCTGAGTCGACCGCCTCGAGTTCGAGACACACGAGTCCGTAGGCGACCGGACTCGCGCCGGCGCATCCGTACCCCTTGATATGCATGCCCAAGAAACCCTGTTTTGCGATTTCCGGAATCAACTCAGAGCGAAAGTACTTCGCGTCGAAGTCCGCTTCAGCCGTCGGGGCAATCTTGGTCTGCGCGAACGTGCGCGCCTTCTGCTGCCACTCGCGTTCCTCGTCAGTCAGTAGCGCGTCGACGAGAAAGACGTCGTCGGTGCGAGCAATGTTCGGGAATTCAGCGGTGCTCATCGTTCTCTAC
>WLDR01000105.1 GCA_009704705.1 Actinomycetota bacterium
ATCCAACAATTGATTCGATACGGTCGAAGCACCAAGTCGTCAAAGACAAAGACCCCTGCGCTCAAGGGTTCACCACAGCGCCGCGGTGTTTGCCGGTGTCAAAGATTGTTGTCCCGTTTCCGCTAAAGCGATCTGCCACCCAGAACTCGCCAGCATCGATGCCGAATTCGAGATGCGTCTTCGAAACCGTACGGTCTGGGTCAGTCACGATGACAAGATGTTCATGCGCCTCGCCAGGGCCTGCGGATGGATTTCTGCCGATTAGCCCCCCAGAAGACACCACAATGACATCGCCGTTGGCAAATGAGATTGTGAAGGACAGTAAGGGCTCTTTCGCCGGTGCGACGCGAACGACGGTTTCGTCACCGGGCGCATCCGACCAAACCTGATGACCTGCATCTCGCGAGTTTGGCTCCTCTACCTGGTCTCGGGAGAGCGATTCTTCTGAGAAGCGCGGAACGAATCCCTCTTGAGGCTGACTTGGCCGCGGCGCCAACGCAACATTCTGATCGAGTTGGACCTCGCGTGTGTCCGTCGGCCGGGAATCGTTCATGTTCGGTCTCGAGCGAGTCGAGCTGCCACACTCACCACAAAAGAATGCACCGGGCATCAACGCGCTCCCGCACGATTCGCAGTTGTTCATTCTGCATCCTCCACATCTACAACAATCACCGTAACGTTGTCGCGCCCGCTGTTCTCGAGAGCGACCCGCAAGAGTTCTGCGACGGTCTCCGCAGGAGTGCCGCCATTTTCCATGAAGTGCTGGATGCCGACATCCGTCAATTCCTTGGTGAGCCCGTCAGAGCAAATGAGCAAGCGTGTGCCGGCGATGACGGGCATCAAGACGTAATCCGGAACGGGTGCGTCCATGAGACCGACAGCGCGCGTAATGACATTGGCATGCGGGTGATACTCAGCTTCATCTTTACTGATCTGGCCAGACTCCACGAGTTGCTGAACGATGGAATGGTCGGTTGTAACTTGCAGAAATTCGTCACCCACGCGTGCGTAGACGCGTGAGTCGCCAATGTTGAAAATGGCCCAGCGTGTCTCGCCATCTTCAGAGACCAGTGCGGCTCCGGTTACTGTGGTGCCCGCACCCTGGTGTTCTTCGGGCAGCACACCTCGCAGGGTTTCGACAGCCTCGGCGAGCGCATCCCCGATTGCACTCCGCGTGGTCATGGAGTTGCCAATGAGCGAAGACAGACTACGCACGACGGCATCACTTGCGATGTCGCCCGCGTGGTGACCGCCCATGCCGTCGGCCACAGAAAAGATGGGGACTCCAGCGACGAAGCTGTCTTCGTTGTCTTGTCGATGACGCCCGACATCGGTAATTGCGGCCCAGCTGAGTCGCAAGTCGGGCAATCCAGCATCAACTGGCAGCGGAACCGAGGTTCCATCAGTGCCAATCGATGTCACGATGTCCCTCTTTCTGCAGTGATTGTGCGCTCGAACCACCTCGAGTCGTGCTCCATGCCACGCACCTTCACGAGTCTACCCGCCCCATTCATGCCTGTTCGCGGCTCTGGGGTCTCGACGAAAATCACGATTCCGCAGTTTTTTGCTCTTTTTTCTGCGGTTTCCCTTGCTGATTGCGCGCATTTGTTGCGATAATCGTCGTATGTCTGCAAAACCGAAGCCGTTGGGGCTCGATGAGGTCTCCAAGGCCATCATCGAACAGCTCCAGATTGACGGGCGCCGGTCGTACGCAGACATCGGCAAAGCTGTTGGGCTCTCTGAGGCCGCCGTTCGACAGCGGGTGCAAAAGCTCACCGAGTCGGGAGTGATGCAGGTCGTCGCTGTGACCGACCCAATGCAGCTCGGCTTTTATCGCCAGGCAATGATTGGGATTCGCTGCTCAGGCGATACCCGGAAGATTGCCGACAAGCTGAGCGAAATCAAGGCCGTCGATTATGTCGTGCTTACTGCCGGCTCATTCGACATCATGGTCGAAGTTGTCTGCGAGTCGGATGATGATCTCATCAACCTGCTCAACTCGCAGATTAGGTCGCTCGAGGGAGTCGTCTCATCCGAGACGTTCGTTTACCTCGAGCTCAAGAAACAGTTGTACAACTGGGGAACGCGATAGGAATCGATCACCATGACCATATTCAAGGGACGCGAGACTTCGAAGGTGAAGGCTCCGAAGAAAACAGTCAAGCTCGACAAGGCACTCAGGCCCGCCAAGGCTCCAGCCCAAACATCCGCCTCCAAGGCGCAGGATGCCAAGCTGCAGAAGATGGCCAAAGACCACCTGTGGATGCACTTCACACGCCAATCCGTCATGGAGAAGTCAGGTGTACCCATCATCACCAAGGGTGAGGGTCACCACATCTTCGACAGCACGGGCAAAAAGTACATCGACGGTTTGTCCGGTCTGTTCGTTGTCAACGCGGGCCACGGTCGCAAGCGTCTCGCCGAGGCCGCTGCCAAGCAGGCTGAAGAACTCGCGTTCTTCCCGCTGTGGTCGTACGCGCATCCCGCCGCTATCGAATTGGCAGACACGCTCGCTGACTACGCGCCCGGTGACTTGAACCGCGTCTTCTTCACCACGGGTGGTGGAGAGGCCGTTGAGACCGCCTGGAAGTTGGCGAAGCAGTACTGGAAGCTTCAAGGTCAGCCCATGAAGACGAAGGTCATCTCTCGCGCTATCGCTTACCACGGCACGCCTCAGGGCGCGTTGGCAATTACGGGTCTGCCCGGCATGAAGCAGATGTTCGAACCCCTCGTGCCAGGCGGTTTCCGCGTTCCGAACACCAACTTCTACCGCGCCGAGTACCACCAGGATGACCTCGAAGCGTTTGGTCAGTGGGCCGCAAACCGCATTGAAGAGATGATCGTGTTCGAAGGTCCGGAGACAGTTGCTGCCGTTTTCCTCGAGCCCGTGCAGAACTCGGGCGGGGCGTTCCCTCCTCCTCCCGGATACTTCAAGCGCGTTCGCGAGATCTGCGACCAGTACGACGTTCTGCTCGTGAGCGACGAGACAATCTGTGCGTTCGGTCGCATCGGCAACATGTTTGCTGCCACGACCTACGGCTACCAGCCCGACATGATCACGTGTGCCAAGGCCATGACGAGTGGATACTCGCCCATCGGTGCGTGCATTGTGAGCGAGAAGATCTACGAACCGTTCAAGAAGGGCACGACGTACTTCCCGCACGGCTACACCTTCGGCGGACACCCCGTGTCGGCTGCAGTGGGTCTCGAGAACCTCAAGATCTACGAAGAAGAAGGGCTCAACGAGAACGTTCGCAAGAACTCTCCCCTCTTCCGCGCTGAACTCGAGAAGTTGCTCGATCTGCCGATTGTTGGTGATGTTCGTGGTGACGGGTACTTCTTCGCCATCGAGCTCGTCAAGGACAAGGTCACGAAGGACACGTTCAACGACGACGAGGCCGAGCGCATGCTCCGCGGCTTCTTGTCGAAGGCACTGTACGACGCAGGTCTGTACTGCCGCGCCGACGACCGTGGCGACCCCGTGATCCAGCTCGCTCCTCCACTCACCATCGGGCCAAAGGAGTTCGCCGAGATGCGCGAGATTCTCGAAGGTGTCTTGAAGCAGGCCTGGAAGATTCTTTAGTTCTTCGCGAACTAAAGAACCTCTCGAGCTCCTCAGTGTCCCCGGCAACCTCGACGTCGCCTCGTGCGTCTTCGTGGTTGCCGGGGTTCATCGCGTTGGGGCTCGTGTGGGGGCTCTCGTTCCTGTTTATTGCGGTCTCACTGACGTCGCTCACACCGTTCGGTGTTGCGTGTGTGCGAACACTCCTCGGTGCGGCTGCATTACTCGCGTGGAGTGGGATTCGTCGGATCACCCTCAGCCGTTCGGCCAGGCTGTGGGGCGCATCCCTCATCTACGCCTTCTTTGTGAATGTCATTCCGGCCTTTCTGTTTGCCGTGGCCGAGACACTCGTCTCGAGCGCCTTGGCTGGGGTGCTCAATGCAACGACGCCCATGATGACCATTGTCATGACGTTGCTGATTTTTCGTGACCAACGCATTTCGGCTAATCAACTTGTCGGCATCTTGACCGGGTTTGTCGGGATTGTCGTCTTGAGCGGCACACTGTTCGAGCCACAGGGCGAAAACTCGGTTCTCGGAATCGGGTTGGTGCTGGTTGCCACCGCCTGCTACGGCGTGGCCTTTCCGTTTGCGCGTCGCTACCTCTCACCCTCTGGGCTGCCGGCGACGACATTGGCGACAATGCAACTGAGCTCGGGTGCCGCTTGGTTTGTCGTGGCCTTGCCGTTCTTTCCCGTGCAGAGTTCACCGTGGACACTCGAATCAATCTTGGCCATTGCGAGTTTGGGGATTCTCGGAACGGGCTTCGCGTATATCTGGAACTTCCGAACAATCAACATTGCGGGGTCCGCGATAGCAAGCACCGTGACCTACATCTCTCCGGTTGTTGCCGTTCTCGCTGGAGTCGTTTTCATCAACGAATCCGTGCACTGGTATCAGATTCTCGGCGGTGCGATCGTGGTCTTGTCGGCGGCGCTTGTTCAAGAGCGCATCCGAATCTTCACGGCAAAGACACCCGGTAAATAGGGGATTGTTCGGGATTCGCCTACCTGTGGCATTTGCGGACGGTCATGCTTCCTGTTGTAGCCGTACTCGCCGGAGTACTCTTTGTCCACGAAGATTTGTACCAGCACCACAATCTTTGCGTCGCGATCATATCGTTCAGTGCCGCGCTCGGTCACGAGCGCATGCGAATGAGTAAGCGCACGAAGGGATCAACATGACCAAAGTTTTCACCGCGACAGATGGCACTGCATCTTCGGATAGGTTCATCACCGTCACCTCTCCGATTGGCCGTATCGAGATTCGGGGGAACGAGAAGGCAATCACCGGACTCACGATTGAAGGCACCGACGGAAACAACTACGGTGTTCTTCCCCATGGCGGGCAGCCCGGGAATGCGGACAAACTGCTCGCCCGCGCGGCAAAGGAGCTCGACCAGTACTTCGCTGGCAAGTTGCGAAAGTTCACCGTGCCGGTAGTGCTCGACGGCACAGAGTTTCAACGCGATGTGTGGAACATCATCGCCGCCACGCCATTTGGCGAGACGACGAGTTACGGTGAAATTGCCGACCGCATTGGCCGACAGGGCGCGGGTCGGGCAGTCGGCGGAGCAGTCGGCGCAAACCCTGTGCCGATCATCGTTGGTTGCCACCGCGTGCTTGCCTCTGATCAGCGCATCACCGGCTTCTCCGGTGGGAGCGGGATTCCCACTAAGAAGCAGCTCTTGGCCCTCGAGGGCATTTCCTTCGCAAATTAGGGCACGCGGCGTGA
>WLDR01000106.1 GCA_009704705.1 Actinomycetota bacterium
GAGTCCGCACTGTGGAAGCGGGTGGGGCTTTGGCGCACTCGCCGCCGGGTTCATTGAACGCGATCGTCGTTCGCAACTGCAGCTTTCGCTGATTCGCTCACACGCCGCAGGAATGGGTGATGAGGTTGAGCGCGAGGTCATTCGGTCGCTCATGCTGTTGCGCCTCAGCACGTTGATGACCGCGCGCACGGGCATTCGCCCCGTCGTGTGTGAGACCTACGCAGCAGTGTTGAATGCGGGCATCACGCCCATCGTTCGAAACTTCGGGTCGCTCGGTTGCTCAGGCGACCTCGCGCCGCTGTCACACTGCGCGCTGGCACTGATCGGCGAAGGTGACGTGCGTGACTCTCACGGGGTTGAAATGCCCGCAGCACGTGCTCTTGAGGCGGCGGGCATAACGGCTGTTGCTCTGGAGGAAAAAGAGGGCCTTGCACTCATCAACGGAACGGATGGGATGCTCGGGCAGCTCTGCCTGGCAATTCACGACCTCAACGACCTGCTGACGGTTGCCGACGTCGCCGCGGCGATGAGCATCGAAGGCCTCATGGGTACGAACAAGGTTTTCGCCGCCGACCTGCAGCGCCTGCGCCCGCAAGTCGGGCAGGCAATCTCGGCGGCGAACATCGCATCCGTTTTGGCAGACTCCCCCATCGTCGCCTCACACGCGGGGCCAGAAGATGGGCGGGTGCAAGATGCCTACTCACTGCGGTGCTCGCCCCAGGTCATCGGAGGTGCTCGCGATACGGTCGCGCACGCGACACGCGTGGCCGAAGCCGAACTCGCCAGTGCGGTTGACAACCCGGTTCTCACCGAGGACGGCCGCGTCGAGTCAAATGGAAACTTTCACGGTGCCCCCGTCGCCTACGTGTTGGACTTCTTGGCGATCGTTGCCGCTGACGTGGCATCGATGAGCGAGCGTCGCACGGACCGTTTTCTCGACAAGGCCCGCAACCAGGGGCTCCCGCCATTCCTCGCCCACGAGGCCGGAGTGGACTCTGGTCTGATGATTGCCCAATACACGGCAGCCGGGTTGGTCAGCGAGATGAAGCGACTTGCCATGCCCGCATCCGTCGATTCGATTCCGTCGTCGGCAATGCAAGAAGATCACGTCTCGATGGGGTGGCACGCCGCTCGCAAACTTCGCAGTGCGGTGGATGCGCTCACGCGCGTTCTCGCCATCGAACTCGTCACCGCGGCTCGCGGTCTCGCGTTGCGCGAACCGCTCGTTGCCTCACCCACGAGTCGCGCGGTCATGGCCGTTCTCGCAGACGCAGGAGTGCGGGGCCCCGGCCCGGACCGGTTCTTGAGCCCCGAACTGGAGGCGGCTGCAGCAGCCATCGCTCGAGGTGCGGTGCTCGCGGGCGCGCGGAGGGTTAGACCCGCGCTGGTCTAGCAGCTCTATGTCCCACTAACGGGAACGGTGCGGAGTGCCGTTATGTGTGCCGTGAATGAACCAGATGCCTTCAACGGGCACCTCGCCGATGTTGCGGAAAACGTGCGGTATCGAGCAATCGAATCCGATTGATTCACCCGCACTCAACACAAACACCTCGCTACCAATCGTGACTTCAAACGTGCCCGAAAGAATGTATCCGTACTCGTATCCGTCGTGCACAACCGTTTCACCTGAGTCGGTCGACGTAGATCCGGGCTCATAGACAAGCTTCATGAAGTTGCATGACGTTTCGGGTGTTGCAGCCAAGCGCTCCCAATGCACCCCGTGTGCAACGCCGACCTGCGCGCGATGCGAGGGGTGAATGAGAGAAATGCGGTTCGTGTAGGCGCTGTTGCTCCAAAAGCGAGCCGGGTCTTTCTCGTCTCCGTCACCCACTTGCATGTGCGGGACATCTCCACCAGCGAGCGCCGCGTTTTCGTCTTCAAAGAGTTCGTCAATCTTAAAACCAAGAATGCGCGCAAAAGAAAAGAGTGTGGCGACAGACGGCTGTGACTTGCCGTTCTCAATCTGGCTCAAGAACGAGGGCGACACATCTGCCTCTCGTGCCATCTCGCGCAAGGACATTCCCGCAGCAGTACGACGCTCTTTGAGCCGCGTACCAATGTTGTGCAACATGCGAGTTTCCTTATTTCTTGGACGTCGTGGTCACAGCGACTCTTCAGAATGCTACCGGGCTTAATGAATACATGTTGAATGACCGGCAGCCCCGAAGGGCCCTCACCATCCTAGTTAACGGTGTTAACTTTGGTGTTCACATTTAGCGAACAAGGCTTTATCCTTAGATAATCGGCCGACGCAGACCGATTCGAATAAGAAAGCGAGGAATCCGCCTCCATGTCACTCACGCTTGAGTCGGTGCATCACACCGCGATTATCGTCAAGGATCTCGACAAGTCGATTTACTTCTATCACGACCTTCTCGGTCTTGAGTTTTCTAACGAGCCCAGCCCGTGGTTCGAGGGCCCGGAGCTCGCCAAAGGGGTCAATGTACCCAACGCAAAGCTCCGCCAAGTTTCGTTGTGGGTTGGACGAAACTCAACACTCGAACTGATTGAGTATGGCAACCGCCCTGCAGACAACGACACCCCCATTCAACAGAATTACCTCGGCGCCATGCACATGGCCTTCCAAGTGCCTGATATCGACACGGCGTTCGCGGAACTCACGGCAAAAGGTATCGAGTTTTACTCTGAGCCCAACGTGGTCGACGAGGGCGTTCTTTCGGGCTGGCGCTGGGTCTATTTCCACGACCCCGACGGCATTCCTCTCGAACTCGTTGAGGTCGCTTACTACAACGAGGATGAGCGCAAGGCTGGTATCGCTGAATACTTGGCCAACCGACCGAAACTCTCTGATCTCTAGTGGACTGACAATTGGGGTCAGTGCTCACTCCAACGAAGAAGCCCGGTTCGAAAACGACCGGGCTTCTTCGTTTGTGCTGGGGGGAGCACGCGAAGGAAAGTTAGTTGACCTTCGTCAAAACCTTCATCTGGTTGCCGTTCGGGTCGATGAGCACGTCGAAGCCCTTTGTGACGACATCATCGAGCTCGATAATTGAGCTCACGACCTTCTCGATTGGATAGCGCCCCGAAGCCGCCAAGCGAATGATACGGGGCCAATCAGTGATGAGGTAACACCAGTTGCCCACGATGGAGAGGTCCTTTTCTGAGAGCTTCATCGCATCTATGGTTGCCGGCGTGGTGTGCAGGCCGGTCTGCGCAATCTTGCCGGAACGCTTCGTGTACTCAATGCCTGCCTGAAGACCTGGCGTACTACCCGAACACTCAATCGTGCGGTCGAAACCCTTTCCCTTAGTGATGTCCTTCATCAGATCATCAAAGCCACCGTCCATCGGGTTGACCACGCGACCCAGTCCGAATGTCTTGGCGAAGGCGGCCCGTTCGGGGTTCGGGTCAGAGATCACAACTTCTGTGGCGCCCAACGCGGTCGCGTACAGTGCTGAGAGCATTCCGATCGGTCCGGCGCCAGTGACGAGCACGATGTCGCCCCCCGAGATGCCGACACGGTCGACGCCGTACGCAGCAACACATGCCGGTTCTACGACGGCACCCTGAATGTCTGAGACTTCGTCGGGCAAGACTGCGACTTGGTACTCCTTCAGCACCGCGAGTTGGCCAAGCCCACCCGTTTCTGCGCTGAGACCAGTGCACGCAAATCGGCGACAGAGGTGTCCGCGTCCTGTGCGACATTCGTCACAGCGTCCACACACGATTGCCGGCATGATTGCGACTCGATCGCCAACCTTGACGTCCGTGACGGCCGAGCCGACCTCAACAACGCGAGCGGAAAACTCGTGACCGAACGTCTGTGGCAGAGTCACACCTGTCAACGGGTGAGGCGTGGTCGGAGTAACGATAGGTCCCACGACATATTCGTGGAGGTCCGTGCCACAAATACCGCAGTAGAGGGGCTCGACCAGAACTTCGTCGTCGAACTTGATGCGGGGGTTCTCTACCTCTTCAATACGGATGTCTTTTTCACCGTAATAGCGTGCGGCTTTCATGCTCGGCCTTTCTGTTTCTGACGATTGCGAGCGACTGAGTAGACAACCGCGGCGATGAGGATGAGTAGGCCCTGGAACACGTATGTCCACATGTCGGTCAGGCCGAGGAACACGATTGCGTTCATCACCTGAATGAGGAGCACCGCTCCGAGCACAGTGCCGAGGAAGCTTCCTCGCCCTCCGAGCAGACTCGTGCCGCCAAGCACAACAGCCGTGATGCTTGCCAGCGTGTAGTTGACGCCCTGCTTCGGGTCACCGACGCCAAGTTGAGCCAGCAAGTAGATGGCACCCGCAAACGCAAAGAACGAGGACCACACGTAGGCCATGATTATCGTGCGATTCACGTTGATGCCCATGCGCCGAGCCGACTCTTCGTTCGACCCCGTTGCGCGCAAGTTCCAACCCCATCTGCGGTTGCGCAGAGCCCATTCGAGAACCACCGCAACGACTACGAGAACGAGGAACGCAACCGGCACCGGGCCAACTTTCGACGTAATCAACCCGGTCACATCCGCGCTGATGTACCCGCCAGGAGCGTCACGCAACAGGAAGCTGAATCCTTGAAGGGCGATGTACATCGTCAAAGTAGCGGCGATGGCCGTGAACTTGAGATACCGAATCATCGAACCGTTGAGAAGCCCGACAAGCAATGCGACAAGCAACATCAGACCAAGGCCGGTAAGAATCGAGCCCAAGGGGCTGCCGTCATTGATAAAGAAGGAGGCAACAACAACGAGCAACCCAGCCAATGGGCCCACCGAGAGGTCGATGCCACCAATCAGTAGTGCGATTGTCTGACCGATGGCAATGAATCCGAGCGCCGTTGCGAGACCCAGGATTGAGTTGATGTTGAAGTCGTTCAGGTACTTGCCGTTTTGGCTCAAGATGAATACGCCGAGCAAAACCATAATTGCAACGAGTAGCGCCGAGGGCGCATAGTCGCCGCTGACGAACCGGCCAAGTCGCGTTATCTTGCGTGCACCGTAGGAACCGTCGACGACGGATACCGACTGTGTCGTGGCGGTGACGGCGGACTTAATCATTCGCGCCTCGGTGAGATCCTTACCGCGAAGGCTGTCCACGACATGCCCACGTGACATCACGATGACCTGGTCGCACAAACCTTCGAGTTCCTTCGCGTCCGAAGAGTTCACGACCACGGGAACGCCAGACTCGGAGATTTCGCGAAGAAGTCGATAGATTTCGGCGCGCGCGCCGACATCGACACCTTGAGTTGGCTCATCCGCAATAACGATGAGAGGCTCACTGAGAAGAGCTCGCGCCATGACAACCTTTTGCTGGTTACCGC
>WLDR01000107.1 GCA_009704705.1 Actinomycetota bacterium
GCACCCGCCGCGTCGAACTGGATTCTGGTTGGATTCTTGCTCGAGAGCCTGCGGCGCATTCGCCTCGAAATCATGGGCGAGCCAGAAGACTAAGCCACGCGAGGTTAGCGTTTGCCTGTCTATTGCGGGTTGAGTGCATCCGACGGCATGCCCGAGATTCCCGAGCCCACCGCACCCGCAAGGCACCGCACATCGCACGGTGGCAGCCAGTTCATGGCATCGGGGGCGAACGATCGACGGAAAATCAACATGCGCAACGCGGCTTCGTCAATGCGCGATTGCTCGACCTGAGTGCCGATTGTCGATGCCAAGACCGAGACATCAATGCCGACGGTGGCTGGGTCGGTTGGCATGACATAGAGCAAGGCGTCATTGCCCGCGGCGACGGCGGCCACCGCGTTGACATACGGGTCAGAAAACTCGGCAACACCAGATGCTTGCAACATGAGCATGTCGTCGGTGACGGCGATTCCGTCGAAACCCAATTCTTCGCGCAAGATGTCATGCCATGCGGCCGACAGCGTGGCGGGCACAGGGTCTATCGACGAGAAGGCGAGATGGCCGAACATCACGGCTTGCGCGCCTGCATCGATGCCCGCCTTGAACGGTAGGGCGTCGGTGGCGTGCCACTCGTCGAGACCGACGTCGCTGGTCGGGATGCCCACGTGCGAGTCATCGTTCGACCTACCGTGACCCGGAAAGTGCTTCACGGTGCTGCCCACGACCACGCTCTCGGCTGCAACTCCAGCTGCCACCCGCTCGCTCGCCGAAGCGGGGTCGTCGCCGAGTGTGCGCCAATAGATGAATGACCCCGAGTCATCCGTGACGTCGGCAACGATGCCGAAGTTCAAGTTGACGCCGACCGACGCGAGAAGTTGCGCCCTGCCCGCGAACGCATCGGCGGTGTCACTCGGCGGTGCAGATCGCAGAACATCCGCCCCGGCAAAGGTATCGTACGGCAGGCGAACAACGTCACCGCCTTCCTCGTCGATAGAAACAATCGGCGGCAATTCGGGGTCGACCGTTGCGGCCGCCGTCAAGGCAGCCAACTCCTCGGCTGACCCCGGCACGTTGTTGCCCATCAAAATGAGACCGCCCGCGCCGCGACCTCCGGAATCGACACTCGCGATCGATGACCGAATGGCGTCGGGGTCTAGCCCCGGCACGTGCAAGACGAGCAAGCTTCGAACCTTCTCATCCAGGCTCATGTCTAACAGGCGCAGCTGTGACCATTCGAGAATCGGGTCTATTTGCACGTAAGGCTCATCGGTTCGAGACCAGCTCTCTTGTGCCGCCGCAACAGCGAATTCGTTCTCTTGAGGTTCTAGCGCCAAGTTGATCGCATACGTAGCGCCCAGCGTCACAACAACGGCGAAGGCGACGGATGCGACACGGTGGAGAGCGTGCGCCATGCGCCCAAGATTACGCGACTACGGCGCTGTATTCGGTAGCCAAGATCTCTCGAACCCGGGGAATAACCTGTTCGCCATACAAGCGGATGCACTCCATCAAGTGCTCGTGACTGAGCGTGCCCAAGCTGTATTTCAAGTCGAAACGACTAAGCCCAAGACCGGCGACCGTTCGGGCAATCTTGCGCGCGACTGTTTCGGGTGAACCGACGAAGAGTGCGCCCTCCGGGCCGCATTCCATATCGAACTGTCCGCGCTGCATGGGAGGCCACCCGCGTTCGCGACCAATGCGGGCGTGCATGAGTTGATAGTGCGGGAAGACGATCTCGCGCGCTTCTTCATCCGTCGCGGCAACGAACCCCATCGAGTGCTCGCCAATCGGCAGCGACTCTTTGCCCATCTTCTCGAGGGCCTCGTGATAGAGGTCTACGTATGGCTTGAAGCGAAGCGGGTCACCGCCAATGATGGCGAGCATGAGGGGCAGTCCGTAGTGGGCCGCGCGAACAACGGATTGCGGACTTCCGCCGACGCCAATCCACGTCCGCAGTGTGCCGTGCTCGATGGGCGGATACACCGACACATCCTTCATGGCCGGGCGAATGGACCCTTCCCAGTTGACCGGCTCTTCCTTGACGATTTCAGCGAGCAAGTCGAGCTTCTCTTCGAAGAGCTTCTCGTAATCGCCGAGGTTGAAACCAAACAGCGGGAACGACTCAGTGAACGAACCCCGACCGAGAATCACTTCGGCGCGACCGTTCGACACTGCGTCGAGAGTCGAAAAGCGCTGATACACACGAACCGGGTCGTCCGAGCTCAGCACCGTGACCGCAGAGCCCAAACGGATACGCGAGGTGCGTGAGGCGATAGCCGCGAGCACGACCTCCGGGGCTGACACCGCGAAGTCACTTCGGTGATGCTCGCCGATTCCGAAAAAGTCGATTCCGAGATCATCTGCCAAGACGGCTTCATCGACGACGTTGCGCAAAACCTGCGCGTGCGACAGCGGCACGCCCTGCGCATCCACCGTGGCATCACCAAAGGTGTCGAGTCCGTATTGAACGTGGGCGAAAAGATCTTCAGACATGTCATCGACAACCATTTACCTTTAGGAAGTATTCCCCAGAGATGGAATACTTGAGCTCGTCGACGTCAACGCTGACGTCGACTTCATTCACAAAGGATCGTCCGGCACGTACCGCCGGTGAAGGAGAAAAGCACCATGGCATCAGTAACATTCGACAACGCTTCTCGGCTATACCCGGGAACCTCGCGCGCCGCGGTCGACAAGATCAACCTCACGGTCAATGACGGGGAGTTTCTTGTTCTCGTCGGGCCCTCCGGTTGCGGAAAGTCCACCACGCTGCGCATGCTCGCCGGTCTCGAAGAGGTCGATTCGGGTCGCGTTCTGATTGGAGATCGTGACGTCACGAACGTCCCGCCCAAAGACCGCGATATCGCCATGGTCTTTCAAAACTACGCCCTCTACCCGCACATGACGGTGGCCGAGAACATGGGCTTCGCCCTCAAGATCGCCGGCGTTTCGAAAGAAGAGCGTGCCAACCGCGTGCTCGAAGCTGCCAAGCTGCTCGACTTGGAGCCATACCTCGACCGCAAGCCGAAGGCCCTCTCAGGTGGTCAGCGTCAGCGTGTGGCCATGGGCCGCGCCATCGTGCGCAAGCCCCAGGTGTTCTTGATGGATGAGCCGCTGTCGAACCTCGACGCCAAGCTTCGCGTGCAGACACGCACGCAGATTGCGTCGCTCCAGCGACGCCTGGGTGTCACGACCGTGTACGTCACGCACGACCAGACTGAGGCGCTCACGATGGGTGATCGCATCGCTGTCTTGAAAGACGGCGTTCTGCAGCAAGTCGGTACCCCGCGCGACCTGTACGAAAACCCAACGAACATCTTCGTCGCGGGCTTCATCGGTTCGCCCGCAATGAACCTATTTCCGGGCAAGCTCACCGCCGACGGCGTAGAGATCGGAAACGATGTCATCAAGGTCGGCCCTGAGGTGCTCAAGCACGGCAAGGGCAAGACGGTCACCGTCGGTGTTCGCCCCGAAGATCTGGAACTGACGAAGGGCAAGGGCATTGCCGTCGAGGTCGACGTTGTCGAAGAACTCGGTGCTGATGGCTATCTCTTCGGTCGCGCATCCGTCAATGGCGTCGAACACGAGATCGTTGTGCGCGTGGATGGTCGCGTTCACCCGATGCGTGGCGACAAAATCACCGTGGCTCCGACGCCGAAGCACGTTCACGTCTTCGACTCTGAGACCGAACAGCGCTTGTCGAAGCCGGTCATTCACTAGCGATCGCCTGTCTTCGTGCCAGGTGCACTGAACATCACCGCGGCTTCAGTCGAGCCGGAGATTTTGTCACTCCCGTGGCAACTTCCCCTGCTCGACTGGCCCGATGACGTCACGACAAGCTTGCCCAAGGGCATCTCCCGCCACACCGTGCGATTTGCGCGGCTGGGTGACAACGTTTTGGCCATCAAAGAGACCACCGCCGAAATGGCAAGTGGCGAGTACGAGGTGTTGCGCAACCTGCGCAAGCTCAAGGTTCCGTGCGTGAAGCCGATTGCCGTCATTACCAATCGTCGCGCCGAGAACGGCGATGACCTGCCCGCTGCGCTCGTCACCAGGCACTTGAAGTTCTCTATGCCGTTTCGCGCGCTGTACCAAACCACCTTGCGCCCCGATACGGCAAAGCGTCTGGTGGATGCGCTGGCACTCTTGCTCGTTCGCCTGCACGCAATCGGGTTCTTTTGGGGTGACGTGTCACTCAGCAACACGCTCTTCCGTCGTGACGCGGGCTCATTCGCCGCGTACCTCGTCGATGCCGAAACCGGGCGGCTCTACCAGACCCAACTCACTGACGGGCAACGTGCGCACGACCTCGACATCGCTCGAATCAACATCGCCGGTGAACTGATGGATCTTGTCGCGAGCGGGCGCATCGATCCGACGCTCGACCCGGTTGTCGTCGCCGACCGCATTCTCGAGGTCTACGACGGGCTGTGGCACGAGTTGAACGACCCCGAACTCGTGGACGAGAACGAGCTGTGGCGAATCAACAAGCGCGTTGAGCGGCTGAACTCCCTCGGTTTTGATATCGGCGAGCTCGACATCCAGACCACCGATTCGGGCACAAAGGTGCGCATTCAACCCAAAGTGGTGGATGCCGGACACCACGCTCGTCGCCTGCTGCGGCTGACCGGCCTCGACACCGAAGAGAATCAAGCACGCCGTCTGCTCAACGACCTCGACCGGTATTCGGCCACCGTGCAGGTTGCCGGGCTCGACGAAGAAATGAAGGCTCACCTCTGGTTGACGCGTGTTTACGAACCGGTGATTCGGGCGGTTCCCGAAGAATACGAGCACAAACTCGAGGCCGCCGAGCTGTTTCACCAAGTGCTCGAGCATCGGTGGCTCTTGAGTGAGACACAGAAACGGGATGTGCCGCTCAACGAGGTCGTGCGTGATTATGTCGAAAACGTGCTGCAGTTTCGTCGGGACGAAGACTTCGTTGTGGTGCCACCCACCTCGTCAATCACGCTACCGATTGAGGTCGTCGATGAGGACTCTTTTGGCTGGGGCGACCCGGAACCACCACCTCGCGCCGACGACGAACCCGAACGTGACTGGCGCGACCTGGTCTAGCTAGCGTGTCGAGCTAGCGCGTCGCGGTGTGAATGACCGGCATCAACGGCGACCCGGCCGGTACGTGCTCGAGCAAGGCGACACCATCGACAGGCTCGGCAACGGGCGGGGCAAGCACTGCGGCAGGCACGGCACGCAAGACTTCAGCGATGAAGGTCTCA
>WLDR01000108.1 GCA_009704705.1 Actinomycetota bacterium
ATCTTGGTGGCTTCGTCAGCGTCGAACGCTTCTTGAGCCTGCTCGATGAGCGTGAGGATGTCACCGAGGTCGAGAATTCGGCTCGCCATGCGGTCGGGGTAGAACGGCTCGAACTCGTCGAGACCTTCACCGGTGGATGCGAACAGAATCGGGCGACCCGTGCTCGAGACAACCGAAAGTGCGGCACCACCGCGGGCGTCACCGTCGAGCTTCGAGAGAACGACACCCGTGAAGTCGACACCCTCCTGAAACGCCTTGGCCGTGGCAATCGCATCCTGACCGATCATCGCGTCGATGACGAACAGAACCTCGTCGGGGTTCGTCGCCTTGCGAATCTCGGATGCTTGCTTCATCATCTCGGCGTCAACGCCGAGTCGGCCGGCTGTGTCGATGATGACGACGTCGTGAACCTTATCGATGGCGTACTTGATCGACTGCTTGGCGACCTTGACCGGGTCGCCCACGCCGTTGCCCGGCTCGGGAGCGAACACCGCGACGCCGGCCTTCTCGCCGACGACCTGTAGCTGGTTAACCGCGTTCGGGCGCTGGAGGTCACACGCGACGAGCAGAGGAGTGTGCTTATCTTTCGCCAAATACTTGGCGAGTTTGCCGGCGAGGGTGGTCTTACCCGCGCCCTGCAGACCCGCGAGCATGATGACCGTCGGTGGCTTCTTTGCGAATTCGAGCCGGCGCTGTTCGCCACCGAGAATCGTGACCAACTCGTCGTTGACGATCTGCACGACCTGCTGAGCGGGGTTCAACGCTTTGCTGACATCGTCACCGAGGGCGCGCTCGCGAACGCGGCCGGTGAAGTCTTTGACCACCTCGAGCGACACGTCAGCGTCGAGCAGAGCGCGTCGAATCTCGCGAACCGTGCCGTCCACGTCGGCGGGCGAGAGCTTGCCCTTGCCGCGAAGGTTCTTGAGCGACTCGGTTAAGCGCGAAGAGAGGTCTGAGAAGGTTGCCATAGCGCGTTCAGTTTATTCGACGCGCTGGTCGTTTCGACCAGCTTGCCTAATCAACGAGTTGTGCCGCGAACGCGACCGGGCTGAACCCGGAAAGGTCACCCAAGCCCTCACCCGTGCCGACGAGCTTGACGGGGATACCCGTGCGCTCCTGCACGGCAAGTACAAAGCCGCCCTTGGCCGAGCCGTCGAGCTTGGTGAGCACCAGGCCCGTTACGCCGGCGTGCTCGAGGAACGCATCCGCCTGGGCGAGGCCGTTCTGACCTGTGGTTGCATCGAGCACGAGCAGAACCTCCGACACGGGCGTCTGTTTTTCGATCACGCGGCGAATCTTGGTGAGCTCATCCATCAGTCCGCTCTTGGTTTGCAGGCGACCGGCCGTATCGACGATGACAATCTCGGTGCCGTTTGTCTTGGCGAACTCGACCGTTTGAAATGCGACGGATGCGGGATCCTGGCCATCCGCTTGCGGACGCACGACCTCGACTCCAGCCCGCTCGGCCCACGTGGCGAGTTGGTCGACCGCGGCCGCGCGGAATGTGTCGGCCGCACCGACGACAACCGAGCGCCCCGCAGACGAAATGAATTTGGCGAGCTTGCCGATCGTAGTTGTTTTGCCCACCCCGTTGACACCGACGACGAGAATGACGGCCGGGCGTTCACTGAGCTTGAGCGTGGTGTCGAACTTCGACAGGCGCTCTTCGAGCAGTTCGCGAAGCAGGCGAACGAAGTCGTCTGAGTCGCTCACGCCGTTCTTTGCCACGGCCACGCGCATCGCGTCGACGAGCTGCTCGGCAACATCCGGCCCGAAGTCGGCGCCAAGCAGAGTGTCTTCGAGGTCTTCCCACGTCGACTCGTCCATCTTGGACCGACGACCCAGACGTGGGGCCTTAGCGGGCTTAGGGGCCTTGGGCGCTTTTGCCGGCTTCGGCAGTTTGGCCGGTTGTGGCTCCTCGACAATCTCGGCTTCGGGCTCGTCGGCCGCAGATTCCTCCGGCACCGACTCGTCGCGGCCGAACATGCCTTTGAGCTTCGAGCCCAGCGACCACTTCGATGCCATGAGAGAAACCCTATTCGCGAGGACCGATTACGCCGGTACCGACTCGGACGGCTGGGCGTCTTTCTCGCCGTCTTTTTGTGCCACACGCTGTCCGACCACGGCCGAGACACCGTCCTGGCGCATCGACACACCGTAGAGAGCATCCGCGATTTCCATCGTGCGCTTTTGGTGCGTGATCACGATGAGCTGGCTCGACGCGCGCAGCTCCTCAAAGATGGTGAGGAGTCGACCGAGATTGGCGTCGTCGAGTGCGGCCTCGACCTCATCGAGAATGTAGAACGGGCTGGGGCGCGCCTTGAAAATAGCAACGAGGAACGCGACCGCGGCGAGTGACCGCTCACCACCCGAGAGCAGTGAGAGGCGGTCGATTTTCTTTCCTGCCGGCTTGACCATCACGTCAACACCCGTGGTCAATATGTCGTCGGGGTCGGTCAGCGTGATGCTGCCCTGACCACCGGGGAACAGAATCGGGAACACGTCGGTGAATGCGCGCTTGACGTCGTCGAATGCGGCCGCGAACACCGTCTGCATGGTCGAGTCGACCTCGTCGATGATCGTGAGCAGGTCTTTGCGCGTGTTGTCGAGGTCTTTGAGTTGCTCGGTCAAGAACTGGTGACGCTGTTCGAGCGCGGCAAACTCTTCGAGAGCCAGCGGGTTCACACGACCGAGCTGACCGATCTTGCGTTCGGCGCGCGTGAGACGGGCTTCTTGCTCGGCGCGAACATACGGCGTGGTGGATGCGCCGTCAGAGGCTCCCTCGCCGTCGCCCTCTCCGTCAGCCGACTCGACCGGTATGCCGACCCCGGGTCCGTACTCGGCAATGAGCACGTCTTCGTCGAGACCGAGATCGGTGGCGGCACGTTCGAGCAGACTCGAGAGGTGCATCTTCTTTTCGTAAATCTGAAGTTCGAGTCCGTGCACGTTCTCGGTGATCTGCGCGAGACGCTCGCGCAGCTGTGATTCTTGAACGCGAAGTCCCGAGAGCTTTTCGTTCAGTTCGGTGCGATCGGCCTCGCGCTGAGCAAGTCGAACCCGCGCCTCACTGACGGAACGGTCGATTGACGCGAGCACGAGTGGCAGGTCTTCGGCAACGGCGGTGGCCGCATCCATCTGCTGACGCCGAATCACCATTCGGCGAGCAGTCTCTTCAGCGGCCTGGCGGTCTGCCTCGAGCTGCTGGCGCAGGCTCTCAACACGAAGCTCTTCGGCACGCACACGTTCGCGGGCCGTCTCGAGGTGAAGACGCGCTTGCACCTCAGCCTCACGCAGGCGCTCAAGGTCAGCCAGTGCACCATCACGAATCGCCGCATCGAGCACCGGTCGTGGTTGCGATTCGCGCGCCGACAACTCTGCGGTGGCCGACTCGGCTTCGGCCTGCACCTGCGCGAGCTGCTCGTTGGCGTGGGCGAGTCCTTCTTCGATGCGCACGAGTTCGGCGTCCGCAGCTTCGGCTTGCACGCGTGCGCGGTTCAACGCTTCACTGCGCTGAGCCAATTGGGCGTCAAAGTCGCGCAATGATTTCAGCGCTGCGGTCGAACGCTCCTTGGCCGCTTCGGCAACACCGCGCTGGTCAGCGAGAGCGAAGCGAGACGAATCAATCAGTGCAACGACCTCGTCGAGTCGGGTGGCAGCGACGTCGCGCTCGGCCACGAGCTCGATGCGGCTCTGCTTCTTGGCCGATCCACCGCGCAAGACGTAACGGGTCAGCACGTCTCCGTCGCGAGTGATGACCGTGACGTCGTCAGAAATTTTGGCGAGAGCGCCCTTCCACGCGGCACGGGCGGCATCGAGGTCGTCGGCAATCAGAGTGTGTGCGAGCAAGGCCATCACTCCGTCGGGTGCGGTGACCACGTCGGCGGCAGGCGTCAGCCCCGGGATGCTCGGCAGCTTGGCGCTCACCGCGCCGCCACCGGCGGCGACCACGAGTTCGACGCGACCGAGGTCGTCTCGTCGTGCGCTGGTCATGGCGTTGACACCCGAGTCGATGTCGTCGGCCAGAACGGCATCCGACAGCGAGCCGAGCGCAGCAGCGATCGCCGACTCAAACCCCGGCGTGACCGACACGTGTTCGGCGACGAGGCCGCGAATGCCCGAGAGCTTGGCGGCAACAACGGCCGACGATCCGTCGCGCTGATCGAGGGCCATCGTGAGCGCGCCCGTGCGACCCTGTAGCGAGTCGCGCTCGCGTTCGAGCGAGTGCAGCGAGTCGCGAAGTTCGTCGAGAAGCGCATCCGCAGCAACGACCGCTGCCTGAGCCTGCTCGTACGTGTCATTGAGCGCGGTCGCACCCGCGTCGGTCATCGATTCGCTTTCGGCAAGTGCGAGCGTTGAACGGGCCTGGTCGCGACGTTCACGTGCGGCGTCAATCGAGTTCTGCTGGCGTTCCATGTCGGAGCGCACACCGGCGAGTCGGGCATCCGCCGCGTCGCGCTTGCCGCGCAACGTGTTCAGGTCGAGATCGTATTGAGCGACGAGTGCCGACTGCGCGGCGATTTGCTCATCGATTGCATCGAGGGCAGCGCGGGCAGCGATTGTCGCCTCGCCCGACCCCTTCCACGCGGTTTCGGCTTCACCGATGGTGGCGCGCAGGCGTTCGACTTCGGCGTCGCCTGCCTCGATCATCGCAGGCGTCACACCCGAACCGAGCGGGGTCGCCTCAGAGTCAGCGCCGAGGAACGACAGGCGCTGATTGGCCAGTGTGTAAAGACCGCGCAGGCGCTCTTGCATCGACTCGAGCGCAAACACGAGTCGGCGAGCGACATCAACGTCATCGCCCGACTGGTCAGCCTCGATGTGACGAATCTGCAGCACCGCACGCTCGAGCTGCTCTTGCAGAACAATGCGCTCGGTGTGACGTTCGCTCTCGGTCTGGTTGTGAATGTCGAGGGTTGCGCGCAGGGCGACCACGTCGTCGGCGAGGATGCGGGCGCGCGCATCCCGAAGTTCAGCCTGAATCGACTGCGCCTCGCGAGCCACCTCGGCCTGCGCACCGAGCGGCTTCAGCTGGCGACGAACCTCGCCGGCCAAGTCACTGAGTCGCGTGAGGTTGGCCTGCATCGCGTCGAGCTTGCGAACCGTCTTTTCTTTGCGACGGCGGTGCTTGAGAATTCCGGCAGCTTCTTCGATGAATCCGCGACGATCTTCGGGGCCGGCGGCGAGCACGTCGTCGAGTCGACCCTGACCGACGATGACGTGCATCGCACGGC
>WLDR01000109.1 GCA_009704705.1 Actinomycetota bacterium
AGCCGAAAGAGCCGGGGCGCTGGATTCCCGGGTTGCGGATGCGCGGTTACCGTGCCCACCTCAACGTGACCAAATCCGAAGGCGCCCAGACCCAGGGTCATGTCTGCGTTCTTGTCGAATCCGGCGGCGAGCCCAAACGGAGACGGAAACGAGAGCCCCAAGGCAGAAACGCCCGCATCAGACGATGGGCGACAATATGCACCCACCACGGACCGGACAATCGGCAAACCTGCGGCTCGGATAACCACAGATGCAACTCGGTGGGCACGCTCAGGCTGCATGCGCGCGAAGATGGTTCGAAAGAAGGCGCCGTAGAGCGCTGAACCGTTTCGACCGTCATCGAGAGCATGAATGACAGAGCCCGGGCTCACGATTTCGATCCACCCTCGGCTCGGTCCCGTCGAAGTTCAGAGACGGCGCGCTCGAAGTCATCGAGCGAATCGAAGGCCTGATACACACTCGCGAAACGGAGGTATGCCACTTCGTCGAGTTTTTTGAGGGGCGGCAAGATTGACAACCCGATTTCGTTTGCGTCAATCTGACTTACTCCCGTTGCCCGCACAGCTTCTTCGACCTGCTGGGCTAAAACAGCGAGGTCGGCGTCTGTTACGGGGCGACCCTGGCACGCCTTGCGAACGCCAGCAACAATCTTTTCTCGGCTGAACGGCTCAACCACACCCGAGCGCTTAATGACAGTGAGGCTGGCAGTTTCGGTGGTACTGAAACGACCACCGCACTCCGGGCATTGACGGCGGCGGCGAATGGAGAGGCCGTCGTCGGCCGTTCGGGAATCAATCACGCGGGAGTCGGAATGGCGACAAAACGGGCAGAACATGTCTAAGCCTCCTCGATCGAAAACTCGGAAAATCTCGCGTCAACAGCATCGGCGTGGGCAGGTAGGTTCTCATCGTCTGCAAACACCCGGATGTGGTCGCGAACTTCGCGCAGCGCCTCCGTCGAATACTCAATTACCTGCTGTGCGCGCAGGAATGTGTACGAACCGAGACCGGAGGAGAACATGGCCTGCCCTGCCGTGGGCAAAACGTGGTTCGAGCCAGCCAGGTAGTCCCCCAGGCTCACCGGGCTAGACGGGCCGACAAACACGGCACCCGCATTGACCAACTCCGGGAGGAGCTCGTGAGCGTTCTCGGTGTGCACTTCGAGGTGTTCAGGCGCATAGAGATTCGATACGGTGACAGCTACCGCGAGATCAGGAACAAGCACGATCGCCGACTGAGTGCCCGAAAGCGCCTGCACGACACGTTCCTGATGACGTGTCTTACCAACTTGTCGCGCGAGCTCAGCCTCGACGCGTTGCGCAAGGTCAACCGATGTCGTCACAAGAACCGCGGAGGCCAATTCGTCATGCTCGGCTTGCGAGATGAGATCAGCAGCAACGAGGTGCGGGTCGGCAGAATCGTCGGCAATTATGAGAATCTCCGTGGGACCGGCCTCGGAATCGATTCCTACGATGCCTCGAACGAGCCGTTTTGCGGCGGCTACATAGACATTTCCCGGGCCGGTGATGACTCGAACCGGATCAAGCCCAATTGACTCGACACCATGCGCAAACGCACCCACCGCACCGGCGCCGCCAATGGCATAGATCTCGTCCATCCCCAGTAGTCCTGCCGTCGCCAGAATCGTCGGGTGAACACGGCCTGCAAATTCAGCCTGCGGTGGAGACGCAATCGCAATTGACGAAACACCGGCAACTTGCGCAGCGACCGCGTTCATTATCACGCTCGACGGATACACGGCTTTTCCGCCGGGCACATAGAGCCCCACCCTCTCTACGGGCAACCACCGCTGCGTGACGCGCGCGCCCGGAGACAGCTGAACAGTTTTCTCCGGAGGAACCCCGGCGGCCGACGCGATGTGCACGCGACGGATTGACTCGAGGATTGCTTCGCGCAGACTCGGGTCAAGTG
This sequence comes from Actinomycetota bacterium, assembly GCA_009704705.1. Taxonomy (GTDB): domain Bacteria; phylum Actinomycetota; class Actinomycetes; order Actinomycetales; family Microbacteriaceae; genus RFQD01. The sequence continues at coordinate 1,932 of WLDR01000109.1, forward strand.
CATCCAGCGCCTCAAGAACATGGCTCTCGGGCACTCGCAGTTCGTAGTCGGTGACGTGGTCGAACTTCTGTGCTTGATCCCGAAGTGCGTCAACTCCCCGTGCAGAGATGTCATCGATGAGCTCACGCGCCGTTGCGAGCGCGAGCTCAATGTCGGTCTCAATCCGAGGCAGTTTGTCCTGGATCTGCGACCTCGTCAACCGAGCATCTCTGAGGTCTAGGGTGCGAATCATCGTGTAGCTAGCCTATGAGGCAACACAACTCGGCCCGAGCAGAGTCTTGACTTCGCCATAGAAGTCTGGGGTGACCCGAATTCGATTGGGAATCTCAAAAATTCGAACACTTCCTGTTCGCGTGAGGCGCAGCCGAACCTCGGTGTCGCCCGGGTGTCGTCGCAAGACATCGTTGAGCGCCTGCAACGTCGAGTTAGTGGCGCGAACTTCGGGCATCACCAGCGTGAGTGGCCGGCCAGGCTCTGTCACCGTAATCTGCGGAACCATCAGCGAATTTGCGTGAAGGGCAACACCGTCGTCCCGCTTGTTGACTCGAGCCTTAATTGCGACAACCGTGTCGGTCATGAGGGTCTCGCCAAACTCCTGAAACGTTCGGCCCATGAACATGATGGTGATTTCGCCCGAAAAGTCTTCGAGCGTGACGCGCGCATACATGTTTCCGGACTTTGCCGTGCGCCGCTCAACCTCGGTCAGCAGGCCAGACACCGTCACCTGCTCACCGTCATTGAGGTCCTCGTCTTCAAGCAGAGCACCAATGGAGACGGTCGCATGCTTGGCAAGTTCAAGTTCGAGTCCGGCAAGTGGATGGTCGGACACGTAGAGCCCGAGCATCTCGCGCTCGAAAGCGAGCTTCTCGCGCTTGGACCATTCGGGGCGCACGGGAACGACATGCCCCGACTCCTCGAATTCGAACATGTCACCGAACAGGTCGACCATTCCGTGAGCTTCGTTCTTCTTCAAGCTCACCGCAGAATCAATTGCCTCTTCGTGAATCTCGATGAGCGCCCGTCGCGTCGAGCCCATGCTGTCGAAGGCGCCCGCCTTGATGAGCGATTCGACGGCCTTGCGACTCGCTGCTGCTGCCGGCACCTTCTTGAGGTAGTCGTGAAAGGAGGTGTACGCACCTTTGTCGAGACGTGCACTCTTGATGAGCTCAACGACATTGAAGCCGACGTTGCGAATTGCCCCGAGTCCGAAGCGAATGTCGTCACCCACAGCAGTAAAGCGACCATCAGACTCGTTGACATCGGGAGGCAAAACCTTGATACCCATGCGTCGACACTCGGACAGGTACAGCCCGAGTTTGTCTTTGCTGTCGCCCACGCTCGTGAGCAGTGCCGCCATAAACTCGGCCGGATAGTTTGCCTTGAGGTACGCGGTCCAGTAGCTCAGAACCCCGTAGCCGGCGGAGTGCGCCTTGTTGAAGGCGTAATCGGCGAAGGGCACGAGCACTTCCCACAGAGTGGTGATGGCCGACTCGCTGTAACCGTTGGACTGCATGCCGGCACGGAATCCCTCGAATTGCTGCTCGAGTTCTTCTTTCTTCTTCTTGCCCATCACGCGACGCAACACATCGGCTTGACCGAGCGTGTAGTTGGCGACCTTTTGCGCGGCAGCCATGACTTGCTCCTGGTACACAATCAGACCGTACGTTCCACCCAGAACCTCACTCAACGCATCTTCGAGTTCGGGATGAATTGGGTCGATCTTTTGCAGCCCGTTCTTACGCAGGGCGTAATTCGTGTGGGAGTTGACGCCCATCGGGCCAGGCCGATACAGGGCAATTACGGCCGAAATGTCCTCGAAGTTCGTCGGCTTTAGTTGACGCAACAGCGATCGCATCGGCCCGCCATCGAGCTGGAAGACCCCGAGCGTGTCACCACGACTCAACAACTCATAGGTCTTGGCGTCCGCGTCCAAATCGAGGAGCTCCGGTTCAACCACGACGTCGCGGTTTGCCTGGATGTTCGACAGTGCGTCTTCGACCACGGTCAAGTTCCGAAGTCCGAGGAAGTCCATCTTGAGCAATCCGAGCGATTCACACGGCGGCTGATCGAACTGAGTGATGATCGAGCCATCGTCTTCGCGCGCCATGATGGGCAACACATCCATCAGTGGTTCCGCCGACATGATGACACCCGCCGCGTGCACGCCCCACTGGCGCTTCAAGTTCTCAATGCCGAGTGCCGTTTCGAAGGCAGTACGACATTCTTCGTCGGTTTCAATCAGCGCCCGAAGTTCGTTCGCTTCCTTGTATCTTTCGGATTCCTTATTGAAGACATCAGCCAACCCGATGTCCTTGCCCATGACCGAAGGAGGCAATGCCTTCGTGAGTCGCTCCCCCACCGAATAGGCCATACCCAACACACGTGACGCATCCTTGAGTGCCTGTTTGGCCTTGATCGTGCCAAAAGTAACAATCTGCGCAACGCGGTCGTCGCCATACTTTTCTGTGACGTAACGAATGACTTCGCCGCGGCGACGATCGTCGAAGTCGACGTCGACGTCGGGCATGCTCACGCGGTCTGGGTTCAGGAAGCGTTCGAAGATGAGACCGTGGGCGATCGGGTCAAGTTCAGTGATTCCCATCGCGTAGGAGGCAAGTGAACCAGCAGCCGAGCCACGACCGGGGCCAACACGGATGCCCTGCTCGCGCGCCCACCGAATGAAGTCGGCGACCACGAGAAAGTAGCCGGGGAAGCCCATCTTGATGATGACGTCGATTTCGTAGGCGGCCTGTGCCTTGTGTGCATCGGAGACGCCACTCGGGAAGCGGCGCTGCAAACCAATCTCAACTTCTTTCGCGAACCACGACGCTTCGGTCTCGCCCTCGGGAACAGGGAAGCGCGGCATGAGGTCGCGCTTTTCGAATGAGCTCTCGCATCGCTCCGCAATCGCAAGTGTGTTGTCACACGCGTCAGGAAAATCGCGAAAGATGTGCCGCATCTCGGCAGCGGATTTCAGGTAGTACTCCTGCGACTCAAACTTGAACCGCTTCGGGTCATGAATCGTTGCCCCGGCCTGAACGCACAACAGCTTGTCATGCGCGTCGGCATCCGCCGCGTGGGTGTAGTGAAGATCGTTGGTCGCAACACGGGGAATGTTGAGTTCCTTGGCCAGTCGAAGCAGGTCTGTCTTGACACGCTTCTCGACCTCGAGGCCGTGATCCATGAGCTCGACGTAGAAGTTACCCTCGCCGAAAATGTCGCGGAACTCGGCGGCTGCATCACGAGCGGCGTCATAT
>WLDR01000011.1 GCA_009704705.1 Actinomycetota bacterium
ATGTCTCGCTATGTCGCTGCTGTCGCTTCCATTTCTCTGATGAGTGCACTAGTTCTGTCCGGTTGTTCTGCACCCGGTGCGGGGGATCACGATTACGATCACGAGTCAATGGGCACATCGAGCGAAATGCCGGTGACAATGTCTGATGGCGACATCATGTTTGCACAGATGATGATTCCGCACCATGAGCAGGCAATCGAAATGTCAACCCTCGCCGAGACGAGAACCGAAAATGCTGACGTTCTCGCACTCGCCCAGCAGATCAAGTCAGCACAAATGCCTGAGATTAGCCAGATGACGACATGGCTTGCCGACGCCGGAGCTCCACTGTCGATGGGTCACGACATGGGTGACGACGGGATGCTCTCGGCTGACGAGATGACGACTCTCACCAATGCCACCGGGATCGAATTCGACAGGCTTTTTCTCGCCGGCATGATCGCTCACCACCAGGGCGCACTAGAAATGGCAAAGACTGTTCAGAATTCAAAGAACGCTGAAGTCAAAGTTCTCAGTGACAACATCTCCTCCAGCCAAACGGCTGAAATCGAAGAGATGAAAAAACTGCTCGCAAACCTTTAGCTGAAGTCGGGGTCCGGCTCGAAGCGGTACGACACGGGCCACTGGCGTCGACCCGCATTGAGCATGCCTTTACTCTCCTGCAGATAGCAAAGACCGCACAGCGACTCGTATGCGATGTCACCCTCATCGAGGGCAACCTGTTCGCCATCGAAAACAAACTCGCCACGGAACTTGCGCGTGTTAAAGATCGCTTTGCGGCCACAACGGCAAATCGTCTTGAGTTCTTCGATCTCGTGTGACACCTCGAGCAGTCGCCGCGAACCGGGGAACGCGACTGTTTGAAAGTCGGTGCGGATGCCGAACGCGAGCACGGGGATGTCCTCCAGCAGCGCAATGCGGAGCAGGTCATCCACCTGGGCCTCGGTCAGGAACTGAGCCTCGTCCAAAAGGAAACACTTGATGTCAACGCCCCGACGGCGCTGGACCTCTTCGCGGTGACGTTGGAACGCGTCGTAGAGATCAGACTCGGGATAAACAACGAAGTCAGCTTTGCGCGAGACGCCAAGTCGACTCATCACACCAAGGTCACCCTTGGTCTCGAGAGCTGGCTGCGCAATGAGAACGGCGTGGCCGCGTTCCTCGTAGTTGTATGCCGCCTGAAGCATTGCCGTGGTCTTGCCACTGTTCATGGCGCCGTAGCGAAAGAAGAGCCTGGCCATCTTCTTGGTTTCCGTTCTGTTAAGCGGTGAGCTTCAGAACTTCCGCCGTGTGCTTCAACGATTCGGCAGCCACCTTGGGCGAGTCAGAGAGACGCGTTCCGAAACTCGGAATCATCTTTTGAATCTTGGGTGTCCAGCGCGTGAAGTCCTCGGGGAAGCACTTCTGTAGCACGTCAATCATGACCTGAACAGACACGGATGCCCCGGGTGACGCGCCGAGCAAGCCTGCGATGGTTCCATCTTTCGCAGCGACCACTTCGGTGCCGAACTGAAGAACGCCACCTTTTTTCTTGTCCTTCTTCATGACCTGAACGCGCTGACCGGCGGTGATGAGTTCCCAATCCTCCATCTGGGCTGACGGCATGAACGCACGCAGATCGGCGAGTCGTTTCGAGCGACTGGCCGTGAGCTCACCAATCAGGTAGCGCAGCAAACTGAAGTTGGTCACGGCCACCGCGAGCATCGGGATGATGTTGTGGAATCGAATCGAGAACGGCAGGTCGAACCACGTTCCTTGCTTGAGGAACTTAGGGGTGAACCCGGCAAATGGCCCGAAAAGCAGAGATTTCTCACCATCCACCACACGCGTATCCAGGTGTGGAACCGACATTGGGGGTGCACCGACCGACGCCTTGCCATAAACCTTCGCCTGGTGCCGAGCAACGATGGCCGGGTTGGTCGTGCGCAGGAACTCTCCCGAAATCGGGAATCCGCCGAAACCGCGAATCTCCTGGATCCCGGCATCCTGAAGAAGCGCAAGCGCTCCCCCACCAGCACCAACGAAGACGAACTTGGCGTCCATCGTTCGGGGAGTGTTGCCCACGGAGTCACGAAGACTCAGCCTCCAGCGACCGTTCCGGAGTCGCTTGAGCGCAGTTACCTCTGTCTCGGTGCGAAGGTTGGCGCCCTTCGAGGTGATGTACTCAAAGAGCTGGCGAGTCAGGGCGCCGTAGTCGATGTCTGTTCCCGACGTGATGCGCGTGGCTGCGACCGGAACGTCGGTGTGACGCTCATCCATCAGCAAGGGAGCCCAGTGTTCAATGACCTGAGCTGACTCGGTGTACTCCATGCCGGCAAAGAGCGGCTCGTTGCGAAGAGCGGCCATGCGCTTGCGCATGTACTCAACGTTCTTCTCTCCCCAGACAAAGGTCATGTGCGGAGTGGCGTTGATGAAGGAGGTGGGATCTCCGATGAGGTGGTGCTCGACAAGGTAGGCCCAGAACTGGCGAGACACCTGGAACTGCTCATTGATGGCGACCGCTTTGGATGCCTCCACCGAACCATCGGGCGCCTCCGGCATGTAGTTCAACTCACACAGAGCAGCGTGGCCGGTTCCGGCGTTGTTCCAGGGGTTCGAACTTTCCAACGCGACGTCAGAGAGGCGTTCGACGATTTGGATGCTCCACCGCGGTTCGAGTTGCTTGAGGAGCGCACCGAGGGTCGCGCTCATCACGCCACCGCCAATAAGGCAGACGTCAACTTCCTTGGGCAAACTCATCCGGCTAGTTTACGGTCCGTGGAGTACTTCTCATTGAGTCAGCAATTCCAAGAGGTGGAATGACTCGCGACACAACCTACGCGCGCTCTGCAGCAATCAGCTCAGCAATTTGCACGGCATTCAGGGCAGCACCCTTGCGCAGGTTGTCGCTGCTCAAGAACATGGCTAAACCGCGTCCGCCGTCGACCGTCTCATCTTGACGGAATCGTCCGACAAACGTGGGGTCTGCGCCGGCCGCCTGCAGTGGCGTGGGCACGTCCTCGAGTTGCACGCCGGGAGCGTTGGCGAGAAGCTCTTTCGCCTCATCCGGCGAGATTTCGTTCTCGAACTCGGCGTTAATGCTCAGGCTGTGCCCGGTGAATACGGGCACGCGAACACACAATCCACTGACAAGCAGGTGTGGCAGCTCGAGAATCTTGCGGCTCTCGTTGCGCAGCTTCTTTTCTTCGTCCGTCTCGTACAGTCCGTCATCGACGATTGCGCCGGCAAGCGGAACAACGTCGAAGGCGATGGTCTTCACATATTTGACCGGGGCTGGAAAGTTGATTGCCGACCCATCGTGGACGAGGTCCTCAATGTTTCCTTGGCTCATGGCGGCGCGAATTTGAGTTGCAAGTTCCTCGGCGCCGGCGAGACCGGATCCGGATACGGCCTGGAAAGTCGTGACCGTCAACTTGGTCAACCCTTTAGCTCCGTCGAGCACCTTGAGCACGGGCATTGCCGCCATCGTGGTGCAGTTGGGGTTTGCGATGATTCCCTTGCGGGCCTCAGCGATTGCATGTGGATTCACTTCGCTCACAACCAACGGAACGTCAGGGTCCATGCGCCAGGCGCTCGAGTTGTCGACGACCAGTGCGCCAGCCTCAGCGAATCGCGGGGCCTGGGCCCGGCTTCCCGTGGCTCCAGCTGAGAAGAGGGCCACGTCGATGCCTGATGGATCGGCCTTTTCGACGTCCTCGACGACAACGTCGTGACCGAGGTACTGCAGAACACTTCCAGCAGAACGCGACGACGCAAAAAAGCGGATGCTCTTGACAGGAAAACTGCGCTGCTCCAACAGGCGGCGCATGACCGTGCCCACCTGACCCGTCGCTCCAACGATGGCGATGTTGAGCCCCTCTGGGGCGATCGCGGTCATCGCCCGGTCCCGGCGTGAACGACAGCCTCAACATCCGAGTCGAGTCCGAAGGCGCTGTGCACGCGACGCATTGCGTCGTTGAGTTGATCAGCCCTCAAAATGACCGAAATTCGAATTTCTGACGTGGAGATCATGTCGATGTTGACACCCGCTTCAAAGAGAGCGGTGAACAGTTGAGCGGAAACACCCGAGTTGGTTCGCATTCCCGCACCGACGACCGAGAGCTTTCCGATCTGGTCGTCGTAGGTGAGTTCGTCATAGCCAACTTCTGTCTTGGCGTCGCGAAGGGCATCCATCGCCGCATCACCTTCGGTCTGCGGAAGCGTGAACGAGATGTCGGTCTTGTTGTCGCCCTTGTGGCTCACATTCTGAACGATCATGTCGATGTTGATGTCGGCGTTGGCCACAATCGTGAAGATCTGGGCGGCCTTGCCGGGAACATCCGGCACTCCGACCACGGTGATCTTTGCTTCGCTAAGGTCGCCGGCGACACCGGTGATAATCGGCTCTTCCACTTTTTGTCCCTCCGTGGGGTTATAAACGATGGTGCCTTCGTCGTGCGTGAACGATGAACGTACGTGCAGGGTGACTCCGTGACGACGCGCATACTCGGTTGCGCGGATGTTCAAGACCTTGGCGCCATTCGCCGCGAGTTCGAGCATCTCTTCGCTGGTGATTCGGTGGATTCTTCTCGCGAGCGGAACCACGCGAGGGTCCGCCGTGAACACGCCGTCGACGTCCGTGTAGATCTCGCACACATCGGCCTCAAGTGCTGCGGCAAGCGCGACGGCGCTCGTGTCCGAGCCGCCTCGACCCAGCGTCGTGATGTCTCCGGTGTCACGGTTGAAGCCTTGAAACCCCGCCACGATGACGATCGCGCCTTCGGCAACGGCGTCTTTCAGTCGGCCCGGGGTCACGTCGACGATGCGAGCAGACCCGTGCTGATCATCCGTGATCATGCCGGCCTGACTGCCCGTGAATGAGCGTGCGTCGTGACCGAGGCTGCGCACGGCCATCGCAACGAGCGCCATCGAGATGCGCTCACCCGCCGTCAGCAACATGTCGAGTTCGCGAGGTGCATGCACAGTCGACACCTCGTTCGCGAGGTCCATCAGTTCATCCGTTGTGTCGCCCATGGCACTGACAACGACAACCACGTCGTTTCCTGCTTCGCGCGCTTCGACGATGCGGCGTGCAACGCGCTTGATGCTTTCGGCGTTGGCCACGGATGACCCGCCGAACTTCTGCACAATCAAGCTCACGACTGACGCTCCTGCTGATGACGAAGTGGCGCCGAAAAGCGCCGAATCAAAAGAATGCCTCAATCCTAGCGACCCGTTACAGACGGCCTTTCCATCAGGCGTGACGGGCGACGGATGGTCATCTAGACCGTGCGCCGACCCTCAAAGGCTCGTCCGAGAGTGACCTCGTCGGCATACTCAAGGTCACCGCCGACGGGGAGCCCGAAGGCGAGGCGCGATACCTTGACGTCGATCGCGGCGAGCAGGCGCGTGATGTAGGTCGCGGTCGCTTCGCCTTCGAGGTTGGGATCGGTCGCGATGATGACTTCGGTGACCGTGCCGTCTTGCAGGCGCGTCAGAAGCTGGCGGATGCGTAGGTCGTCTGGCCCGATACCGTCTATCGGGCTGATCGAACCGCCGAGCACGTGATAGAGCCCGCGGAACTCACGCGTCCGTTCGATTGCGACAACATCTTTCGCTTCCTCGACAACGCAAATGAGTGTCGGGTCGCGGCGCGCATCGCGACAGACGGCGCATCTGGCTTGTTCGCCAACGTTGCCGCAAATCTCGCAGAACTTGACCTTCTCACGCACCTCGGTGAGCACCTGGGCGAGACGCGAGACATCAAACGTTTCGGTCTGAAGAATGTGAAAAGCGATTCGCTGGGCCGACTTCGGGCCGACACCCGGTAGTCGTCCGAGTTCGTCAATGAGTTCTTGAACGATTCCCTCGTACACCGGTTCTAGCCCTCCGAGTCGAGGAGTTGAGAATCGGTCCGCGATTCGTCAGCCGCGTCGGCATCGCTCGCAGAACCACCAGCCGGCTCAGACCCACTTGTCAGCTTTTCTTCACTGAGAAAAGTCGCGCCGAGAACCTCACGAACGACGGACTCTCCATATCGAGACTCGTCGACCACGGGGGTTGGTTTCGAATCCTCGGTCGCGGGTGCCTCGTCCGCCGTGCCATCCGACTCCCCCGCGGTTGCGGATTCTGTATCGCTCGAAGATGCGGCCTCCGACTCGTCGGCGAATGCCGGTTTTGGTTTCGATCCGGGAATCTGAACGGTCGCCCATCCGTCAGCCTCGGGATCAATTGTGGCCACGGCGGGGGGTGCCGAAATCGGGATGACTTCGGTGTCAGGCAGTGGCGCGTCGACGGGCTGCGTGCGCGTGCCCTCGACGGACAAGCGGAACTTGGGGCTTACACCCAGCACTGCCTGAATCGCTTGGCGCGTGATTTCATGCACGCCTCCCGGCACTCCGGGTTGGGGTCGGAAAGCCGCTGCGTCAGATTCGCGAGCGAAAACGAGTGTCATCACGCCGTCGGTGAATTCTCGAACCTCGGCCGCGGTCACGATCATCCAGGCAGCACGCTTGGCCGTTTCGATGTGCGACATGATTGCGGGCCAGTGTTCCTTGACGACTGCCGTTGTGACCTCGCCCGCGAAGACGGGCTCGGCATCTACTACTGGTGCGGCTACTGGCTTTGGCGCGGTGACGGGCTCAGCCATTGCAAGTTTCGTCGACGCACCCGACTCCACGAGAAGTCGCGCAATCATGAGTTCAAGGTGAAGGCGCGGAGATGTGGCGCCAGACATTTCTGAGAGTGCCGCGTTGACGACATCAGCTGCGTGAGAAAGCTGAGCGCTCGACATAGCCCGTGCTTGCGCCATCATGCGGTCGATTTCATCTTGTGGGATGCCCCGCAAAACGGACGAAGCCTGCGGGCCCGTGGCAGCCACGATGATCAGGTCGCGCAGGCGCTCGAGCAGGTCCTCAACGAACCGGCGCGGATCTTGCCCGGTCTGAATCACTCGGTCGGCGGCCGCGAATGCGGCGGCCGAGTCACGCGCAGCAAGCGCATCCACGGCTTCATCAAGCAACGCACTGTGCGTGTAGCCGAGCAGCGAGACCGCGCGGTCGTACGTCACGGTGTTGTTTTCAGACCCAGCAATGAGCTGGTCAAGAACGGAGAGAGTGTCTCGGGCAGAACCGCCACCGGCACGCACGACGAGTTGCAACACGCCATCTTCGACGCTGACGTTTTCGCCCGCGGTCATCTTCTCGATGTAGTCGAGCATGATGGCCGAGGGAATCAGCCGGAACGGATAGTGGTGCGTGCGCGATCGAATCGTGCCGATCACTTTCTCGGGCTCGGTCGTCGCGAAAATGAACTTCACGTGCTCGGGCGGCTCTTCAACCAACTTGAGCAACGCGTTGAATCCCTGCGGAGTGACCATGTGCGCCTCGTCAAGGATGAAGATCTTGTAGCGATCGCGCGCCGGAGCGAACGACGCACGCTCACGAAGTTCGCGCGCATCATCGACACCGTTGTGACTCGCGGCGTCGATTTCGACGACGTCCATGGATCCGCCACCGTCGCGGGCGAGTTCCACACAACTCGGGCATACGCCACACGGCGTATCAGTGGGGCCCTCTGCACAGTTTAGGCAGCGGGCAAGAATTCGAGCGGACGTCGTCTTGCCGCAGCCACGAGGACCACTAAAGAGGTACGCATGATTCACGCGATTCGATCGGAGGGCTGCCATGAGTGGGTCGGTCACCTGCGACTGCCCGATCATCTCAGCAAATGACTCGGGTCGATAGCGTCGATAAAGGGCGGTGACCACAGTCCAATAGTACGGCTCAGGTGCGACGTGGCCGGGTGTCATCGACGGCGGTGCGGGACTGAATGACCCGCGAGCAAAGATAAGACCCCTCGCGCACCCGCCAGAGCCCGGTTACCCTTGCTTCATTTCTGACCTAGGGGAGTTGGCCTGGTTAGCGCCACGCGAGGGGCTGACACCAATATTACGCCAGGCCTGCCTTAGCTCAACGCGGACGACAATCGTTCCGCCAGATGGGCGCCCGCCGTGAGCTCACCAGCTTCAATCTGGCGAGCGAGCAGCAACGTGATTTCGTTTGCCGGAGCACGGCCGCCAAGTTCACGTTGAGACCCAACTACGAGCCCATTGATCTCTTCGATTTCAGCTCGACGGCCCTTCATCCAGTCTTGAAGAACTGTCGTTCTGGTGTCGGGTAGCGAGTAGTCAGTCAACACACGATCAAGCAGCTCGGTTGCAAACGCGTCAGGGCTCGAGGTGTCAATATCGTCCATTCCGAAGATGGGCACGACCTTGTGTCCGAGGGCGACGGCCGTGCGGCCAGCTTCTTTACCGGTCTCCGTCATGAATTCGTGCATGCCGGGCAGCGCAATCGCCTCAAGCAAGGGCAGATCAAGAATCGCCGAAGTGACGAGTTCCGCGGCGTTCGCGACGAGCTTCATCCACTTCGACGAGCGGATATCGTCAACGACATCGACCTCACCCGCGGCCGACAAAACCTCGGCTGCCTGTGTCACCCGAGCTTGAACTTCATCGTTGAGTCCACCGAGCGCAAACCACATTTCGGTCTGTTGGTTCACGACACCCGGTTCGAACATGTTGGCTGCGACTTCAATCACGCATCCCACGGTTCGATCTACACCGACGACGTCGGCCATGTCGTCCACTGTCATTCCGTTCTGAACACCAACGACGAGCGATGTGGGTTTGAGAAGGGGCAGGATGAGTTCACACGCCCACCTCGTGTCATAACCCTTGACCACGACGAAGACGATGTCGAATGGTTCACGCAAGGTGGCAACTTCGGCCAGATGGACTGCATTGAGTGGCGTCCGGGTCGTGCCCGACGGGGAATGGATGGTCACTCCCTCGCGTCGAATCACCTCAACGTGCGCGGGCCACTGCTCGACGCAGGTAACGTCGTGACCCGCTCGCGTCATTGCGGCGGCTATCGCTGCGCCGTTCGCCCCGGTGCCGAGTACCGCGATTCGTGTGTCCATGAACCCACCCTAGAATGGGTGAGGTTTTGCGTTCAGCTCGCCCTGGCGCAAAACCACTGGAGAATTCGCCTAGTGGCCTATGGCGCACGCTTGGAAAGCGTGTTGGGTGAAAGCCCTCGGGGGTTCGAATCCCCCATTCTCCGCCATTGTGATGTTCCAGGACATCGAGGACACCCGAACCCCCGAAAACGGGGGTTCGGGTGTTTTTGCTTCGAGCAAATTACCGACCTCGCTTGGTGCGAAAGTGGTCAGTACACTTATTCCATGAGTATCGGGCTTGCTGTAGATCGATCAGCGATCGCTCACATCTGTCGCACGCACAACGTTAGCCGTCTCACAATCTTCGGTTCGGCAACATCGGCAAAGTTCGACAGTAAACGCAGCGATGTCGATTTCCTTGTCGAGTTCGCCTCTGGAAGCCCGGATGCCTTCGGCGAGTATTTCGGGCTGAAAGAGGAGCTAGAAAGTTTGTTGGGCCGTCCGGTTGACTTGGTAATGGCGTCCGCCGTCCGAAACCCCTATTTTGCTGCATCCGCAGCCAGAGGGGCCGAGGAAGTGTATGCGGCCTGATTCTGCAGCGATCCTGTGGGATGTTCACGCGGCGGCGACTCGAGTCGCGGAGTTCATTGTTGGCCTCGACGAGGCTGGCTACGCTACAGACTCTTTACGTCGTTCAGCGGTTGAGCGTCAACTGGAGATCGCCGGAGAGGCGCTAAATAACCTGCGGAAGAGTGATCCGGATACTGCGCAGCGGATTCCTGAAATCTCAAGAATCATCGGTCTCCGCAACATTCTTGCCCACGGCTATGCGGTCGTCGACGACTCCGTTGTCTGGGGCGCCGCGTCACAACGCGCGCCGCAACTTTTGAGCGCAGTGGCCGAGCTACTCGCCGAATAGCTCCACAGCGAACCGCGTCGCGCACGTTAGGGCGATGCAGAGTTCGCCGTTTGTTGTCGACGTGATGTCGGGATTCGAACCCGTTCGAATCGGGGCCCACGGCGTTTGCGAAGCGCCAGCTTCGCGCCGGGGTGACCATTCACCGCCAGTAACTCCCTTGATGTAGAACCTAAGCAGGCGCTTCTGAGAGGGAGTTTTTGAGTTGGTGTGCAAGGTGTGCATGCACGTTGCTCAGAGAAGTATGTCCAATTGTTTAGCTATCTTCTTGCAGCGATTCTGAATTGATTTAGCCCCAGTTTTGTTGGCACTTTTGATTCTCGGTATGAAGTCTTCTAGCAAGGCTTCGTCCATCTCGGCAAAGTCAGCAGCCGCCTGAAAGCCGTAGTAACCCACGATCTTGCTCTTGTCAGTTTCCGCCCACTCCATTACAACGTCATACGCTCTTTTTGTTTGGGCCTGAGTTAGATCAAGATGGACCAAAAGCTGGGGAACGTGCCAACGCACTTCTTGTTGTTTGTAAAGCTCGAGATTCTTGATCAATTCCTTGGCGAATGGCTTTACCGAGTCAGGCTTTTGCTCGGCTACCCGCATGGCAACATAGCTTGCCCTCATCGCTACAACGGGGTCTTCATCCAAAAAGAGCCCATAAATCTCAGACAGACTCGAGGGGTCTTTGAGCAACCTCTGAATTACCTCATCCGCTTCGCCAACCGAGGTTCTGGTGCCGCCAGAAAGTTGCTCTCTAAACCGATTCACAGCAGGACCCTCCATCACCTTTCAATGCCCCAGGGCAACAAACTTTGCCTCAGGATTATCGTCTGAAGTATTCGCGGTAAATGCAACAATTTGCGCACGGAAGTCTTCTCGTGGAACCACAGTCCGGGCTCACACGCAGGCCTCGCCTGTGCGCGATTGGACACGCAGAAATAGGAAAGTGAACTGCACTTTATTTGACGCTAATATGTTCACGATCAATGTTCCCCTCACGTAAAGGACGTGAATCCGTGAAAAAGAAATTCGCTCTGGCCGCTTTAGGCGTGGTCGTTTCCGCAGTAACAGTGCTGGGTGTTTCGCCGGCGCAGGCGGCCACCGTTGGGAGCACTGAGAAATACGTGCTGTGTGACGCTGCCGATGGTGCCGAAACGTTCACCATTGCAGGGGTGACGGCAGGGGACCTTCTGGTCTACAACTTCGCTAAGTTCACTAACGTCAGCGATTACACCACCTCCTACATTGAGCCCTACATCCTTGTTGGTGACGCGGCCAACGAAACCAGATCGTTCACGGTGGCTGACGTGGCGGCCCTGGCAAATCAGGCGGGAATTACCGATTGGCCGCTTGAAATGAACGTTGTCGTCTACCCTGCGGGCACCACTAATTTCAACTTTGAAACCGCTCCACCGGGGGTGCCGACCGAGTATTTTGCTGTCGGGATTAAGTCTCTTGGTGGTGGCCTCTATGAAGCATGTCCGAAGCCTGCTGTCGCGGACGCGCCCGTAGCGGACCAACTGCCAGACACGGGCGCCAACGGCTCAACGATTGGTGTTTTCTCCGCAATCGCAGCTGGCCTGCTCGCTGCCGGCGCGCTCGCGCTCGTCACGGTCCGTCGCCGCTTCGCGCGCAACTAGAGTCACGCGCGACGTCCTCGGCCAACCCTGTCATGATTCCCCGAGCCATTTTGGCTCGGGGAATCATGCGCGCGCATCCGCCTCACGACGGACGCGTCGCAAAGCTATCCGGGGGATTTGCTCAATGTTCAGTTCGAGCCTGTCAGGGTTGGGTTGGTCTGGGCCGAGTGGCAACAGACGAGCAGAGGGGTAGCCTCCGGTTTGTCACTTCGAAAACTGAGTAACTCCGAGCCACGATCGCTCCAGCAAGTTTTCAATTACCGATGGACTGATTTCCGGCCTGAAAGGATTATTGCCACTCGCAAGCATTGCAAAGCCGTGCACAATCGACCAGGCAAAGTTTGCTACAGACTCGAGCTCTGCTGGCTTGACTAAGCCTTCGTTACACAGATCAAGAATTGCGTCATGCAAGATAGCTCTAGCCGAGGGGTTATCTTCGCGCTGGGGTGACGCATCACAGTCAATGAATGCAACGGCAAAAAGACCCGGCTCTTCCAAGCCAAAGCGAATGTATTCGCGGCCGGTAGCCATGAACTTGCGTTTAACGTCTTCTTCGTTTTCTAGGGCTTCCAACATCCGTCTTGCAAGCTCTTCTCTAGCCTGCTGTGAGATTGCAGCCTTCAAGTTCTCCCCACTGGGGAAGTGTCGATAGACCGCCATTGGTGTCACACCAACCATCTTGGCCAGGTGGGTCACACCGAGATTCCGAAAACCTGAGGCCTTGGCTTCTTTCATCCCAACCGTAAGAAGGGCCTCTTCTAGGTTGCCGTGATGATAGGTCTTTTTGTTCATGAGTTTGATGTTGACGGGATACACATGAGCCTACTATGTTTAGTAGATAAACATTAGAGGAGAACCGCAATTGAGTGATTTAAATGTTGTCATCGGCAACGGAACTATCGGTGGAAGGCTTGCCAGAATCCTTGCGGCCGATGGTAAGCGGGTTGTTCTTGTGGCCCGATCGGCCGCCACTGAGACTATCCCCGGTGTGACGCAAGAAGTCGCTGACGCAACTTCTATCGAGGCGCTGCTGTCAGCTGCCCCAAAAGCCAAGACTGTCTTCAACTGCGCCAACCCTCCGTATAACGAGTGGCAAACGGAATGGCCCAAGCTTGCAAACGCAGTCAACGAATACGCAATGCGCGCCGGCGCTGATCTGGTGATTTGTTCAAACCTCTACGGCTATGGTCCGTACGACGGCGAACTGACTGAAAACCAGCCACTGAACGCTACCTGGCGAAATGGCCAAGCCAGAGCCAAGGTTTGGAAAGAGGCCTTGGAACTGCATACTGCGGGCAAACTCCGCGTCACAGAAGTTCGCGGCTCCGACTACATTTGTGCGAACGCGCAAAGCCGCATGGGCGACCGAGTGGTACCAAACCTTATGCAGGGCAAGCCAATTCAACTTCTTGGAGCTTTGGATCAACCTCATAGCTGGACCGATCCGGATGATGTGGCACGACTCATGAAGACCCTCGCCGAAGATGACCGGAGCTGGGGTAGGCCTTGGCATGTTCCAAGTAATGAGCCCAAAACCCAACGGCAAGTGGTTGCGGACATCGCCACCGAACTGGGCGTCTCAAGCTATCGAGTAAGTGCGGTTGGCGTCGCCATGGAAGCAATCCTCGGGCTCTTTAGCCCGATGATGAGGGAACTTAACCGAGGTAGCTACCAGTTCTCCAAACCGTTCATTGTTAGCTCGAAAGCAGCAACTGAAACCTTTGGATTGAAAGCCAAGCCCTGGAAAAAAGTGATTCGCGACCTTGTCATTGAGTATCAGCAAAGACGATAGTCAAGGCAATAGCGCGTCCTACCCAATTGATTGCAACTGACCAAAGCTAGAAAGGAAACAAAAAATGAGTGATGCATCACGGTGGATGATTGCCCTTGCCTTCATTTCGCTGCCCACGATTGCCTATGGAGGGCAATTCCTTTTGTCGATTCTGAAAAGACAAAAAGGCACAGAGAAAATCACTGCCATTCAGCGTGATTACTTCAGAGCCGGTCACGCTCACGCAGGTGTTCTTGTGATCTTGAGCATCATCGGGCAATTGGTTCTCGACTTTTCGCTGTTCAACGAAACGTTGGTATGGGCCATGCGAATTGGATTGTTCGTTGCGCCCCTCCTGATTTCAGGTGGCTTCTTCGGAGGAGCACCGACCACGGCCGATGGTAAGCCCGGTGCACTCGTGAAACTGATTCCCATTGGTGCGGTTGTCATGAGTGTGTCAACGCTCGGTGTTGGCTTGAGTTTGCTTATTTCGATTTAGGCTTTAGCCGAGATCTCGTCGACGATTACCGGATGACTTTCTTCGAATCCTCCGACGGCTCATTCGATGCTTCGGGTGCTCTCGTCGTTGGCGATGTTGACGTGCCAAGCCTCCAGGGGTGCTTCCCGGCATAGCGACTCGGGTTCCGTGACGGCGACTAACTCTCCGTGCGGATGTGCTTCGAGATGAGTGCAAGGACAGAAACCACAATCATCACGGAAGCCAAGATGAGGTACGTCAGAGAAACGCCCAAGCCCTCAAGCGCCAATCCGACCAGCAACATGCCCAGCGGCGGGGCGGCATAGAAGACGGACGTTTGTGCGCTGAAGACCATGGAGTGCTCATGACTGGGAAAGCGCGACTGAATCTTGGAGTTGAGAAACGGGTAAAGGGGTCCAAAAGCCAATCCGAGGACGAGCGCAAAAGTGAGCATGAGCCAGAACGGGGGAAGAAAGGCCATGCCCAATGTGCCCAGTGATGCTCCGATGAATGCGAAGCGAATCAGGTTCTTTCCGCCCATGCGTTTGACGATCCAGCCATAGGCAAAGGCGCTGATTGTTGAGCCGGCCGCAAGAGCCGAAATGACCAGCCCGAGGTCAATGGGTCTGCCCAGCGATTCGAAGTATGTTGGCAAAATCACAGATTCGGTGGGCAGATAAACTGCGGCCAAAACCAGTTCCGCCAGCACGATTGCCCGGAGAAATCTGTCTTGCCACAGTCTTCTAAACCCCAGTGTGATGCCGCTAAAGCCGCTGGTGAGCTTGTCGGTGGAAGGCGAATCGATTTTTGGAATGTGCGATTTTTTCATGAGCAGAATCACGATGGCGGCAAACAGAAACAGGGCTCCGACAACCCAGAACGAGTTCGTGGCTCCCACTGTTGCAATAAGCCATGCTCCGAGCGCGGGGCCAATAATCCAACTCGCCCCGGACAACCCCTCGTGAATTCCGTTGACACGGTCGACATCGATTTTGGCGACCTGCGACGCCGGTTGAATCATGGTTTTTCGCGCCGTGTACCCGAGCGGATCAAAAACGGCGCCCAGTAACGCGAGGAGCGTTATCGAAAGTGCGGACAGAGTGCCCGTGATGGCCAGAACGGGAAAAGCGATGACAGACACCATCGACATCAGGTCGGCAAAAACGCTGATGCTCTTAGCGCCAAATCGATTGATCAGCACTCCGCCGAATGGGGCAACCAGGAGCGACGGAATCGCAGAAATTGCCACAACCAGGCCCGCAAAGAACGGTGAATCGGTCACTTCCAAAACGAGCCAAGGGATGGTGATCATGACGACAGCGTTCGAGATTCCAGAGAAGAAATTGGAGAGCTGAAGGTAAACCACCGGTTTCAGTGACTTCTGAGTCGAGACGTTCACTTGGCTACCGCCTCTCGATCACCAAAACGCATTGGCATGTGTTCAAGGCCCCTAATGGTCTTGCCCGCCCTCTGCGTGACCGGCCCCACGAGTTGCCAATCCGTGACATTCGGAAAGCGCTGCAACAGCTCGCTCCAGAGCGTTTCTGCTTCTAGGCGCGCAAGTTGAGCTCCAATGCAATGGTGTGCCCCGTATCCGAAAGCAATGTTCTTGCGGGCATTTTCTCGGCTTACATCAAATGAATCTGGGCGTTCAAACAAGTCAGAGTCCCGATTGGCTCCGGTCAGGACTAGGACGATGCTCTGACCTCGACGTACCTTTGTGCCATCAGAAAGCTCCAGATTGGAGTCGGCAGTTCTGGCCGTGTATTGAACTGGCGTGACAACTCTCAATGCCTCCTCGACCAGATTCGGCACTAGATCGTGATTAGCTTCGACTCTCCTCAGCTGTTCGCGATTTTCAAGAAGCACCAAGGTTCCTACGCTGAGCAGGTTGACTGTCGTCTCAAATCCAGCAATGAGCAAGAAGGATGCCGTCGCGACTATTTCTCTGTCCGTCAGTTTGTCGCCTTCGTATTCGGCATTCGCGAGCACAGACAGAAGGTCTTCTTGTGGATTGAGTTTTCTTTCTGACAGCAAGCGAGAAATGTAGGTTGTGAGCTCCTCAGAAGCGTTCTCGAGTTCACGACTCTCTTGGGTTGTCCGCGGAAGGTCTAGGCCAATGATTGCGAGGGTTCTCCCCCACGTTGTGAACTTGTCACGATCGGCCAGAGGCACACCTAGAATTTCGCAAATCATCGCTAGGGGGAGCGGATTAGCCAAGGCCTCCACAAAGTCGATCTCAGTGTTTCGGGGGATGTTCGCGACGAGTTCTTGAGCGATTTTCTCAGCTGACGACTTCCAGCTCTGCATCACGCGATGCGTAAACGCGGGCTGAATCAGTTTCCTGATTCTCGTGTGCTCAGTTCCATCCTTTGAAATGATCGAGTCAAGAAACGGATCTACTTTTTCGGAGTCAGCGATTGATCCCAGGTAGAGCTTCTCAAAGACGTTGTTCGCCTCTGGTCGCGTTCTCCAGTTCGGTGATTTCAGCACCTCACTGCAAACGTGATAGTCGGCTGAAATCAGGAGCCCGGTGACGCTCTTGTGCACCGGTTTCGAGCGAAGCGTCTCAGCAAAGGCAGCGACATCAGAGCAGCTCTCGAGCCGTCCAATCGGGTCACCGAACCAGTTCAACATCTTGGTCAATCCTCGACTGGTGGCGAAGAAGAGATTGCTTCTGAGCTCAGATGGCACGTGAACTGCTCCAATCGAAAGATACAACACTTGTTGTACAACAGATGTTGTATGATTGTCAAATCAACGGTTAGGAACTGTGAACGATGGGGATGCCCGAGCAAGTTATCGACGCCACCTTGATGGTGATTGAAGAGGGTGGCGTTAAAGACGTAACGGTTCGAAAAGTCGCAGAGACTCTGGGCCGGTCGACCACGGTCGTGACACACTATTTTCCAACCAGGGAGGACCTGCTCGAGGCTGCGCTAACCCGCTCTTTTGCGCAAAGCAAAGAAGAGGCTTTGCTGTTTATCAACGGCGGCAGCGATGACCTCTGGGCGTTTTTGAATTGGTCCGTCAGCACACAACATCGAAAAGTGTGGCTTCAACTCGTTGTTGCGGATCTTGCCGGCCTCGACCCACAGATTTCTCAGCAGATCGATGAGTTTATTGACTGGTGGGATTCGCGTCTCTTGGAGCTTCTCAAGGACAGAGTCGCACCGGGCCGCACCAGCAAAGAACTGTGCGACATCATTGGCGTCATTGTTGAAGGCATACTTCTGTCGTCGGATAGAGAGTTCGCAAGCGGATTGACAGCGGATCAACTGTTATCTGTGACAATCTCGCCGTTTCTCACGTCGTGAGATTCAGCCTTAGGCTGACTCAAATCGCCAAATCGCTAACGCCCTCAGGAGTGGAGAATTTCATGAAGAGTCATCGTTCGAAAGCCATCGTCGCCGTCGTCATCATGGGACTGAGTGGCCTTCTATTGTCATCCTGCGCACCGGCTGACACGAAAGAAAGTCTCCCCACAAGTTCGCCGACAATGACGCCCGAACCCACAATGACAGCGCAAGCGCAACCCGTCGCAGGTGAGTACCTCACTCTGTCGGAATACGAAGCATCCGCCGCGAACTACTCGGGGTCTAACGTGGTGCTCTTTTTCAACGCATCCTGGTGCTCAACATGCAAGGTTGCTCGGGACAACTTCGAGGCGAGCCTCAGCGAGATTCCCGAAGACATGACACTCGTTGTGGTGGATTTTGATGACTCAGAGAGTCTTCGAGTCAAATATGGAGTGACGATTCAGCACACGTTTGTGCAGATAGATGACAACGGAGAACTGCTCAAGAAGTGGTCTGGGAGCACCACCATTCCTGAGCTGATCGAGCAGACCGCGTGACCCTATTGGCGCTTGGCGCTCTTGTGGCGGGAATCCTCACCACCTTGGCGCCCTGCGTGCTTCCGCTGCTCCCGGTTATTGTAGGAGGATCACTCGGTTCGAACTCCGCTCAAAGTCGCCAGCGAGCATTCGTGATTTCCGCGTCTCTCGGAGTATCCGTGATTGTGTTCACGTTGTTGCTCCGAGCGACGACCGCGCTCATCGGAATTCCCTCTATGACGTGGCAATGGCTGAGCGGCGGGATACTCGTTGTCTTGGGCGTCATCACGGTGTTTCCCTCGGTGTGGGACAAGATCTCGGCGCGCCTCTCGCTACAGCGAATCTCTGGCATGAGTCTGTCTCGTGCTCAAGAACGAGGCGGTCTGCTGGGGGCAATCCTTACCGGGAGCGCCCTCGGGCCTGTGTTTAGCTCCTGTTCGCCCTTTTATGGTTACGTGGTCGTCACCGTGCTACCGGCGTCGTTCGGCGAAGGCCTGATCTATCTCACCGCTTATGTGATTGGGCTCTGTGGCACTCTCTTGGTGCTGGCGCTCCTGGGTCAACGCGTCATGGGCAAGGCGCGATGGCTCGCCAACCCCGACGGTGTCTTTAGGAGGGTGCTGGGAATTGTATTCGTGTTGGTGGGCATTGCCATCATTCTCGGTCTCGACAAAGACCTGCAGACGTGGTTGATCGAGTTCTCGCCCATCCGCCCCTGGGAGTTGGACTCGGGATTCATTCCGCAGAGTTGACTGTGGCGTGGCTGGATTCGCGCCCCTATCCTCCTCAAGACTGGTGTGTCATAGTGAGTCATGACTAAACGAGGCTCCGTTCGCGTGGCATGGATTTTCTCCATCATTGGTATCGTCACGACTCCGGTTTTGCTTTTCTTTGAATTGGTGATGTGGTTCTTGGCGGCCATGGTTGGTGCCGAACCCTCAAATACTGACTTTGTGAGGGTTCTCTTCGTCATCATCGTGGTGGCCATCGCTCTGGCCGCCCTAGTTTGTCCGCTCATCGCGATTTTTTCGCAACGAGCCACCGGCCCGCTGGTGATTGCGGGAATCACTTTGGCCGGCTGGCTCGTGGCTCAGCTGTACTTCGTGGGCATGGCGGTTGGCGTGTGCAGCTTCGAGGGTTGTTTCCCCGCCTAGAAAACCCCAAGAAAACCCAGTCGTTCGAGATTCATTTAGTTCTCA
Organism: Actinomycetota bacterium; assembly: GCA_009704705.1. GTDB lineage: Bacteria > Actinomycetota > Actinomycetes > Actinomycetales > Microbacteriaceae > RFQD01. The sequence goes on from WLDR01000011.1 coordinate 18,771, forward strand.
CAAAGAGCTTGCTGAAACCGGTGAGCACGGTTTCCATCGGTCCTTTGCGCCCTACCTTAGCGGCAACGTATGCGAGAACGGCCAAGGCCAGCCAGGTTGCTGCTGCAATCAGGGCGACGGGGAGTACGTCGAGTTGCGCAAACAACCCAAAGCCCCAGCCGGAGAACAAGACAGCGAAAATCACAGACTGA
>WLDR01000110.1 GCA_009704705.1 Actinomycetota bacterium
CCGCACTCGTTGCCGCTCTGTTGCACGCCGATGTGCTCATTTTGTTGAGCGACGTGGATGCCCTGTACACGAAACCGCCGCATGAGCCGGGTGCCGAGCGGCTCGACTTCGTCGCGTATGGCGACGAGCTCGCGGGCCTCGAGTTTGGTTCCGTCGGGTCTGCCGGTGTCGGCACGGGTGGCGCGGCCACGAAGGTTTCGGCAGCTCGACTCGCGGCTGATTCGGGCACGAGCGTTCTAGTCACCAACTCAACGATGGTGGACAAAGCACTGGCCGGAGAAATGATTGGCACGTGGTTTGAGGCTCGACCAGCGATGTCATCCACGAACGGCACGAACTAACCGGAAAGTAGGCTCGTAGCATGACCGTTGTCACCCCACGTGCAGAACTCATCACCCTGCTCGAAGACTCGCGCAAGGCGGCACGCGTCTTGGCCAACGTGTCGACCGCGCAGAAGAACGTCGCTCTTGCCGCCATGGCCGATGCCATCGAAGCAAATATCCCCGCAATCGTTGCCGAGAATGCGAAGGACCTGGAGAACGGTCGCGCCAACGGCATTGGCGAGGGACTGCTCGACCGTCTTCTTCTCGATGAGAAGCGACTTCGCTCGATTGCCGGCGCGGTTCGGCAAATCATTACCTTGACCGACCCGGTTGGGCAGGTGGTGCGCGGCAACGACATGCCCAACGGTATTCACCTCGTTCAGGTGCGCGTTCCGTTCGGCGTCGTCGGGGCAATTTACGAAGCTCGCCCCAATGTCACGGTCGACATCGCAGCCATTGCTCTCAAAAGTGGCAACGCAACGGTTCTGCGTGGTGGAACCGCCGCAGAGAATTCAAACCGCATCTTGGTGGAGCTTCTACAGGGCGCGCTCGAATCGGCGGGGCTTCCTCGGCTCACAGTTCAGACCATTGACCCGTTCGGTCGTTCCGGGGCGACCGAGCTCATGACCGCTCGCGGTTACGTGGATGTGCTCATCCCTCGCGGATCACAGAACTTGATTGACTCGGTCGTGCTCGAGTCGAAAGTGCCCGTCATCGAAACTGGTGCCGGCGTCGTGCATCTCGTCATCGACGAATCGGCCAACCTCGACTGGGCTGTCGACATTGCGCACAATTCGAAGGTGCAACGCCCAAGCGTGTGCAACGCACTCGAGACAATCCTCGTGCTGAAGTCCGCCGCGCAGCGGGTGTTGCCGAAAGTCCTCAGCCGCTTGGCTGATTCTGGGGTAATCATTCACGGCGACCAAGCCACACAAGAGATCTGGCCCGACGCCATTCCCGCAATCGAAGAGGACTGGTCGAACGAGCACATGAGCCTCGAATTGTCGGTCAAGATCGTGGAATCGCTCGATGAGGCGCTCGATCACATTCGCACCTATGGCACGCACCACACGGATTCGATCATCACCAACGATGTCGGCAATGCAGAACGTTTTCTTGCCGAGGTCGACTCGGCCGTCGTCATGGTCAACGCATCGACGCGCTTTACCGACGGTGGCGAATTCGGATTCGGTGCGGAGGTCGGAATCTCAACACAAAAACTTCACGCTCGCGGGCCGATGGGGTTGCCCGAGTTGACCAGCACCAAGTGGCTGGTTCGCGGTTCCGGCCAGATTCGTCACTAGAATAATCAATATGAATGCGATGATTTCTGCCTCTGAAGAACTTCTTCCCCTCTGGGCCCCGCAGTGGGTTTTCGGTGTTGTCCCGCTCTTCATCTTCTTCATTCTCGCGTTCGTCGTTTACACCTACCGTGACGTTGCGAACCGCCACAGCCACAAGACGAGCAAGTCGCCCGGCGGCCACCACTAGGTCTTTCATATGACAGCCGACATCGGTCACGCACGAATCGGCGTCTTGGGCGGATCGTTTGATCCTCCCCACCTTGCGCATCTCATGGTCGCTGGCGAGCTTCATTCTGCGCTGGGCCTCGACGAGGTCGTATTCGTTCCTGCGGGTGACCCGTGGCAGAAGTCGACGAGTGCCAGCGCCGAGCAACGCTACGACATGGTGCGGCTTGCGATTGATGAAGACGTTCGGTTTCGAGCATCCCGAATCGACATCGACCGCGAAGGTCCGACGTACATGGTCGACACGCTGGCCGACCTGCACGCAGAGAACCCCCATGCTGAGCTCTTTTGTCTCATCGGTTCCGACATTCTGGCTGGCATTCACACGTGGCACGAAGCCGAGCGGCTCGCAGAGTTGGCGACCTTCGTGTGCGCCGTGCGCCCCGGCTTCACGCCAAATCAGCCGGCTCTCACGGGACTCGCCGTAGACTTTGTAGAGGTTCCCCTGATGGAGATCTCGTCGTCGGACATTCGGCAGCGAGTTTCAGAGGGTGAATCCATCCGGTATCTGGTTCCGGATGCGGTCGCAGACTACATCGCGACCCACGAGTTGTACGGGAGAACGTCGTGAGCAACACCGCAGGGGAGTCAGGGGCGCTGAATAGTTTCGGCGATCTGTCTCGTCGTGCGCGCCGCGAACTCGAAGAATCCGGTGTCAATCCGGACTCCGCCCGAGACGAGTTGCTCTCCACTGGAGCAATCACGCTGCCGACTGGTTCGGTAATGACGAGCGGTTTGGGCAACCCCGCAACGGATGGATTTGGGTCGCCTCTCTCGACAGACACCGGGCAGTACTCCACCGAAGGCTTGAGTCGCCGGGAACTTCGCGCGATGCAGGAACGCACCGACTTCGCACCAGGCAGTGGCGGATACTCGACGCAGCCGTCGGCCACGGTTATCCCCGGACCCGCTCCGACATTTTCGCTTCCGTCGACTCCCGGTGTTCCCGGGTTCGTGTCGCCGTCTGCTCCTTCGGGCTTTGGTCTTTCTCCTGCTCTGGCTGACACGTCCACGCCGGTGGAGCACGTCATCAGCCAGTCAACGACGCCGCTCGACCAGATGCTCAACCAGCGTGCCGTTTCGGCAGAGCAAGGTGACCCCTTCGCGCTGTCCACCCAGTCCACTGGCGTCATTTCGACGACGAGCCACGCGTTGATTATGCCGTCGCCGCCGGACCCACTGTCGGGGCCGATACTGACGCTTGACCAAACGGGCGAAGTGCTCATGACGGGTCAGATTGTTCTGCCCGCAAGCATGGGCGTGACCGGTGCCGACTCTGGTCGCATGGACACTCCAGAGGTAGACATCGTCGACTACGGCACCGAAATCGCGCCGAGTCAAGATCTTGCGCCGGTGCGCGCAACTGCGGCTGTCAGCGCGACCGTCACGCGCGGCGGGGCCGTGACGTCTCCGATCAAGTCGCGTGATCGCATCCCACTCGCACTGTCGGTGACAGCCACGATTCTCGCTGTTGCCGTCGTTGGTTTATTCGTGACTGGCTACTTACTAGGAGTTTTCTAAATGACCGCAACCGCGCATGCGCTGGAACTGCTGAAAGTTGCGGCTGCCGCGGCCGACTCCAAAGGTGGCGAAGACCTCGTTGCGCTCGACGTGACCGGTCCACTTCCGTTGACGGACATCTTTCTCATCATCACCGGACGCAATGAGCGAAACGTCTCTGCAATCGCCAGCGAAATCGAGGATGACCTGCTGCTGAAGTGCAGTGCCAAGGCACTTCGTCGCGAAGGTCGCCAAGAGGGACGCTGGATTCTGCTCGACTTTGGTGACCTGGTCGTGCACGTTTTTCACGAGGAAGATCGCATGTATTACGGGCTCGAACGCCTCTGGAAAGACTGCCCGGTACTGCCCGTCGAAGTCGCGGGAGCGGATTTAGCGCCCACCGAGTGATGTAGTAACCTTTCGTAGTTGGTTCGCGAAGCGAACCTTCGGGTCTGTGGCGCAGCTGGTAGCGCACCTGCATGGCATGCAGGGGGTCAGGGGTTCGAGTCCCCTCAGATCCACAAAGACAAGAAACCGCCTCTTTTGGGGCGGTTTCTTGTGTTTGCTGGTTGTGACGAGAACCCGTTGGTGGTTCCCCGCTGGAGCGCTCCCGCTGGTACGCTGAACCGACGTTTTCGCATTAACAAAGGAGTAATCATGGCAAACACCAACGCAAGCGACCAGAACTGGGTCGTCACCCTTCTTCTCTGCATCTTCTTAGGCATCTTGGGCGTGCACCGCTTCTACGTCGGCAAGATCGGTACGGGCATCCTCATGCTTCTGACCGGTGGTGTGTTCGGCATCCTCTGGCTCATCGACCTCATCATGATTCTCGTCGGCTCGTTCACCGACAAGAGCGGTCGTTTCGTCAAGGCCTAGGCCTTGCCCATGGCATGACCACAACGGTTACCCTCGCACTCGATGCGGGACAGACCGGGATGCGCACACTTCTCATCTCCGACACTGGTCGGGTTGAGGGCGCGCATCCCGGTCTTCGCACTGACATCGAACTGTTTCCGCAGCTCGCTTCGGTCATCACGCAGGCACTTTTGTCGACGTCGTCACCTGTCACGCTTTCGATTGGCATGACGGGTCTCACTTCGGCGAATAGCAAGCCAGCTGAATTGCTGGCGCTCGTTCCGTCGGTTGTGTCGCGTGTCTTTCTCGCCCACGACTCGGTCACCGGATTCCTGGGCAGCATCGGACTCGGCGACGGCGTCATGACGGCCGTCGGCACAGGCGTGGTCACGCTGGGGGTCGGCGCAACTGAGATTGCGCGCGTCGACGGTTGGGGCAACCTGATTGGCGATGCCGGGTCGGCCTACTGGATCGGGCGCGCGGGGCTCGAGGCCGGCATGCGCGCCTTCGACGGTCGGCTCGAGTCACAGGCTCTGCTCTCACTTGTGACGGACAACTTTTCTCATCCCGGAGAGGCGTACATCGAGTTGCAGACGAGTGGCGATCGAGTAGCCCGCATCGCCGGGTTCGCGCGCACTGTGATCGAGATGGCAGAAACGGATGCCCACGCAGCAGACATCGTGCGTTCGGCCGGTCGCGAGCTCGCCATCTCGGCGGTGGCGGCCGCGAAGCGCGTCGGGCTACTGGACGCGCCCGCGCCACGGTTCAGCTGGACCGGTAACGTCATGAAGTCTGACCTGTTGCGTGAGACCTTCATCGCTGAAGTCTTGCGTGCCGTGCCTGCCGCAGTGCTTGCCCCGCCCGTTGCCGAGCCTGTCGATGGTGTCGCCTTGCTCGAGCACGTACCGGCCGGGTCGCCGTTGATGCCGGTCATTCACACCGCGACGCGCTAGC
>WLDR01000111.1 GCA_009704705.1 Actinomycetota bacterium
GGCCACAGTGAACACAGCACGTCGACATAGGTAAAGTAGGGGCCCAGGACGGGAGCTGCCTCAATAATCATCTGGGCGCTCTCGGCCCACGTTGACTCTTCTGTGGCGGGCGTGTCGGCACAGCCGATCGCAAGAAATGCCTCGGTGTCATTGCTGTTGTAAGTGCCATCGTCATTTCGCCCGTTGTACCAGTCGGCGAGCGAAATTGCCGGATCAACGTCGCCGGCGAGGTAGCCGCGGAACAGTTCTGACAGGTCGGGCCACGTGTCTGGAGAGTACAAGGCCGACGTGATGCCCGACGCAAAGGTGTCGCCACCCACAAGTCGTCCATCGCTCGCGGGGAGGGGATTCTCGTCCAGATCCGCCAACATTGTTGCAATCTGCGCCGCCACTTCTTCCGGCGTTCCGCTCAAGGGGCAGTCTGTCTGCTCAAGGCACCACTCAATCCAGTTGCCCAGCGCCATTTCAAAGCCGGCTGCCTGGCCCGGAGATTCGACGCCTTCGGCCGACGGATCAACAGCACCGTCGAGCACCATGTAGCCAACATTCTGCGGAAACTCTTGTGCGTAGACCATTCCGATGAAGGTGCCATAGGAGTAACCGAGATAGTTGAGCTTTTCTCCTCCCACAACGGCTCGCATCACGTCGAGGTCTTTGGCGACGCTCAGGGTGTCGAGGTGCTGAAGAAGCTCCCCCGTGTACTTTTCGCAACCGTCAATGAACTCCTGTGCCGTGGCCTTCTTGGCGTTCAGCCACTCCTCGCTTCCGCGAACACCCGGAATGATGCCGTAGAGAAACGAATCGAGCTCGCTCGCATCGTCCGTGCACGTGACCGGCGTCGACTCGCCCACTCCCCGTGGGTCAAAACCAATGATGTCGTAGGCGGCAGCCAGGGTTTCATCCACCGCATTCATCACGCCATCGCGCACGAAGGCCACACCACTTCCCCCCGGACCGCCCGGATTGACAAACAGCGCACCCTGCGACTCGCCACTTGGCGGAGAGTGACGCACGAGGGATAAAGAAACTGACTCCCCCTCTAGGTTCGACCAGTCGGTGGGCACGGCAACTGTCGTACACGTCAGCGATTCGCCACACTCTGTCCATTCCACTTGTTGCGAGTAATAATCATCAGCCGCGGGCGCATCTTCGGGTTGCGGGGCGCAGGAGGACATCACGGTTGCGAGAACAATAGTGATGGCTCCACCAGCGAGCATCCGTGAGTTTCTTGTGATCTTCATGCGGGCCCGGGACAGGCTACCTCTCTACTGTGTGGAGTTCGGAGAAAGGTCCGATTCGGTCTCCTAATCTAATCGCGTCACGCTTCTTGTGCACCCGGGTATGTCACCACGTTCGTCATCGAAGAACTTTTTCACATTGGCCTCCCTGCCACTTTTGTTGGGTACGTGTGCTGAGCACCAGGCCTCCGCGAGTGACTTATCCACAAAATAGTGAATCGTGCAGTTCATCAGGTCAAAACAACGGGGACCCGGCCGAAGCCGAGTCCCCGAAGGTGAACTACTAGTTAGGAGTTCTTAGCAGCGCGAACTGCAACGATGCCGAAGATGACCTTGTTTGTGAGGTCAGCAACGATGTAGATGCATGCTGCGATGAGTCCAGCGGTAACGAGCGTCTTCTCGTCTGCTGCACCGAGTCGCATGAACTCTTCCGTAGCGGTACCAATTGGGTAGATCGCCCATCCGATGATGACGAACCACTTCAGGCTGGTGACAGCCTTGGCTGCGTAGCCCGAGCCGGTCACCTTGATGCCGAAGACCTCGGCGACAATCCAGAAGTAGGCGAGGCTCGAAATGATGAACCAGACATACGTCATGGGCTCACCCGTGTTCGAAACTTCACCCAGGTAACCGGTGGCAATCATGATCACGTCGGCAATCATCAGACGAGCGATGAGGCCCTTCTTGACTGCACCAGCGATTGCGGCCACAATTCCAACCTCAAGCAGGAGCAATGGGGTCGTGATGATCCAGTCGATGTAACGCAGTGGCATGGTCGAGCCAATGTCACCCGCGAGAGCGAGGTTCATCATGTTGTAGTACATGATCGCTGCAACGAACGTGATGATCGCTGCGTAGATCGCGACGCTACGGTGCTGTGGCTTCAGCTCCGGCTTCTCCATTACGAAGTAAACGGTACCGGCAGCCATACCGACGAATCCGAGGACGAACAGTGCGGTCGTTGCTACTGCGAGCATCGAGTCACCTTGGGTAAGTGAAAGCATCTTCTTTGAAACCTTTCCAAAAGACAACCGGCGCGATTTGCACAGGCTTCGTTCAGATTACGCCCACATTGCGTTGATGCCAAGACCCGGCACGCGCAAAATCTTTCGACACGTGGGGAAAGTCCTAATCGCGTGAACGACCCCGTAGCGAATCAAAAAACCGCGCAGGAGCGACAATCGTCAGGTGAGCCGATCGGTAAAGGACAACCGTACCCAGCTCTCGAATTCGTCGAAAGCGGGCGCCGATGAGCACAATTGGGAGCCCCAGCGCCAGCAGTGCAGCAGTGAATCCCATCGGCCCCATGGTTGACAATCCCGTGTTCACCAGGGAAGACATTGACGAAAGCGCATCGTCGATTGGGTTCGCCTGACGAGACTCGAGTGTGAACTGCGCCGTCGCCGTCTCGGAATTGCACGACGCTGTCACGGTGTAGTCGGCTGATTCAGCCGCCTCCGTGGGCGTTCCCGAAATGGAGCCAGTCGTTCCGTTAATTGTCAGACCCGCGGGAAGCTGGGGTGCCACGGCGAAAGACGGCGTGCACGAAAAATACTCGAAGGAGAACGCATCTGTTGGAGTCATCGTTTCGCCAATTCTCGCGGTAACCGACTCCGGGCCACCGGTGATCGATGGTGGAGGCGATGAGACGCCAACGGAAACCGTTGCCGTGGCGGATTCCGAACCACACGAAGCCGTGACCGTGTAGTCGGCCGACGCGCTCGCTGACGTCGGCGTTCCGCTAATGACACCCGTACCCGAGTTGAGAGACAACCCATCGGGCAGATTCGGCGACACGCTGAAGCTCGGCGCACACGTGAAGTTCGTTGTCGTAAATGCAGTCGTCGGAGTAATGGACTCTCCGGCCGTGGCCGAAACAATCTCTGCGCCACCACTCAGCGACGGGGTCGGGGCAGAAACCGTAATCGAGACCGTTGCGAGCATCGTGGCGGACGTTCCCCGAACGAAAATCGTGTAGTCGGTCTCTCCCTGGGCCGTCGTTGGCGTGCCCGAGATTACCCCGGTGCTGGAGTTAATCGAAAGACCGGTCGGCAGTGTTGGTGACACGGAGTACGTCACCGAACCAGCGAAGTTCGTGGCAGTAAACGCGGTCGATGGAGTCATCAGTTGATTCGTCGTGACCGAAATCGTCTGATTGAGTGGCGTCAGAGTTTGCGTTGGTCCGGCTCCGCCCAATCTCCACGCCGCACTTCCACCCAGGTTGGGTAGTGCGTAATAGCCGATTGTCAGACCGCCCGTTCCAAGTGCTATGGACCCGCCGTTGGCCGTTGCCTGGATTGTTCCGTTCAAGATCCAATCGCCAGTTCGTGTTGCGTCGTTACGCACGAGCCACTGTTGCGTTAAGCCGGAGTTGGTTGCGTTCGTCAAGCTGTCTTGATTGAGGAACATGCCGTTGGCGTTGCCTCCAAAAATCGAAAAGCTGTTGGCCGAGCCCGTGTAGCAGTTTCGGAAGACGACAGTAACCGTGTCTCCTGCCTCTGCCCAAAACTTTGGAAGTGCAGTGTTGCTCGCCTCAATAGCCGCGCAGTCAAAAATCGCATCAATGTGCGTTACGGCATGCGCCGGCGTTGAACCTGCCAGCGCGAGAGCGGGCACGACGAGAAGCGCGGCCATTGCAGAGGCCGATCGGCGAGCAAATCGGCGAGCGAGAGAGTGCACAGCGAACCTTTCGGGTTAAATATGAATACCATTCTGGCACACGTGCCATCGCAGAATTTCAGCTAAATCCCAGACTGAATCGCAATCAAACCGGGGAAGACCGAGAATGCGATTGTCACCGGAAGAATGAGAAAAACCAGCGGAATCAACATCATCACCTCGTTGCGGCCCGCTGACTCCACGAGCCTGTTCTTGGCCTCTTCTCGCGCATCGGCAATTTGGGCTGCGAGAACGTCGGCGATGGGCGTTCCCCGCTCCACGGTTGCCGTGAGGTGTTCAATTACTCGGGTGAATGACGGCACCCCGGCATTTCGAGCGCAGTTTTCGAGAGCGGTCGTGACGGGTATTCCCAGAGCAACCTGGGAGAGTGCATCCCGCATCGAAACGCTAAATGGACCTGCGCCGAGGGCACTGACACGTGTCAGAGCAGAGACAAGATCTTCACCGGCCGATGCGCACAAGCTCAGCATCTCGAGTGCCGCGGTCATTTCTTCTTCGTCCAAACCGACGAGGCACCCGCCATCGTCGACCGCATCGTCGCCCTCGTCTCCGACCGCATCCCCAAACGCTTCGGTTTCAACCCACTAACCGACATCCAAGTTCTCTCGCCCATGAACCGCACCGAACTGGGCGTCACCAACCTCAACTCCAGGCTACAGGCCGCCCTCAACCCAGACAAAGGACAGCCCAGCCTCGAACGCTTCGGCCAATCCTTCCGCGCCGGCGACCGTGTCCTCCAAACCGCCAACGATTACAAAAAACATGTCTTCAATGGCGATCTCGGGCGCATTGAGGAAATCAATATCGAGGAGCGCGTCCTCCGCGCCCGATTCGATGGAAAATTGGTCGAATACGATTTTGGCGAAGTCGATGAGCTACAACTCGCCTACGCCACCAGCATCCACAAGTCCCAGGGCTCCGAGTACCCCGCCGTCGTCATACCGCTGCACACCCAGCACTTCCTCATGCTCGAGCGCAACCTGCTCTACACCGGCCTCACCCGCGGCAAAAAACTTGTCTGCCTCGTTGGCAGCCGCCGCGCCCTAAACCTCGCCGTCGGCCGCACCGACGACCGCCAACGCTGCACCGCCCTAGGCATGCGCCTCCGCGAAGCCCTAAAAACACCCGACGAAGGCCGCACACTCGAATACGATTGAGCTACAGACCCAAAAATTCCAATTTTTGTTAGAAAACAGCTCAAAAAATTTCCTAACGACGCTCTTCCGA
>WLDR01000112.1 GCA_009704705.1 Actinomycetota bacterium
CGTTGAGTCATGAGCGCGAACCGCGGACCGCGTTCTCGAAGCCTTGTGAAATCACCTCGGCGAGCTCGTCGCGGTCTTCTGCCGGGATAAACGCAGAGGCACACGCATTCTGCTGGAACTGCTCAACATCGCTCAGTGTGTAGCCGAAGGCATCAACGAGCAACGACAACTCCCGACTGAGGCTCGTGCCGCTCTGCAAGCGGTTGTCGGTATTCACCGTCACGCAGAAGTCGAGTTGATAGAGCAAGTCGAACGGATGCTCTTCGAGCGTTGCTCCCCACTGCTCCACCGCCCCGGTCTGCAGGTTCGATGTCGGGCAGAGCTCGAGCGTGATCGCACGATCCTTGACCCACTCGGCCAGGCGACCAAGCTTGACGTACGACACCTCGTCATCGGAGTTCTCGATGGTGATGTCCTCGGCAATGCGAACGCCATGGCCGAGACGCAAGGCACGACCGTCGAGCACAGCCGAGCGAATGCTGGCAAGCCCGTCGGCCTCGCCGGCGTGAACGGTTGCCGGAAAGTACTCGTTGGCGAGCAAGTCGAACGCGCGCGCATGCTTCGACGGCAAGAAGCCCGCTTCGGCTCCGGCGATGTCAAAACCGACAACGCCCTTTTCTCGGTGCCGAAGGGCGAGCTCGGCAATCTCGAACGAACGGTCGGCGTGACGCATCGCCGTCACCAACTGGCCGATGCGAATCGATGCACCGGATCGTGCCGCCTCAGCGATGCCTTGACTGATGCCTTCTTGCACCGCTTCAACCGCGCTGTCGAGAGTGAGTCCGCCGGTGAGGTGTTGCTCCGGGGCCCAGCGAAGCTCGCCATAAATGACGCCGTCCCGCGCGAGATCAATCACGCTCTCTCGGGCAATGCGCTCGAGCGAGGCGGAGGTTTGCATTACCGCACACGTGAGATCAAACGTCGTGAGGTACTCGACGAGGGAACCCGAGTTTGACTGGCTGATGAACCAGTCACCGAGGTCATCCGCGTTGTCTTCCGGAGTGCTGACGCCCGCTTCGCCCGCGAGCTCGAGCAACGTCTCTGGCCGAAGTGAGCCGTCGAGATGATCGTGCAAAGAGACCTTAGGAAGTTTCTCGATGTCGATGCCCTCGACTGAGTAGTGACTCACAGCACGTCATCTCGGCCGGCGATGCGCAGGGCATCCACTACGGCTTTGACCTTCTGTGCATTTGCCGTTGTTGTGACCAGCAGTGCGTCACCCGTGTCGACGACGACAATGTCACGCACTCCGATGAGCGCGATGGTGCGGCCCGTTTCGGTCACGACGATGCCGCTCGACGCGTCGGAGAGCACACGGGCACCTTCACCCAAAATCGCGAGGTCATTCTTGTGCCCGGTCGAATGCAACTTAGCTATCGACGCAAAGTCACCCACATCGTCCCAGTCAAATTCCGCGGGGATGGTCACCAGACGCCCCGCATCGGCAGCGGGCTCAGCAATCGAGTAGTCGATGGCGATCTTCTCGAGCTTCGGCCACACGCGGTCGACAACAGGGCCACGCTTTTCTTTGTCGTCCCAGACCTCGGCCAGTTCCAGGATGCCCGCGAGCAAGGCCGGCTTCGTGCGGCCGAGCTCTTCGAGCATGACCGACGCCTTCATGATGAACATTCCCGCGTTCCACAGGTAGTCACCGCTCGCGATGTATTTCTCGGCGGTGGCGAAGTCGGGCTTCTCCACGAAGCTGTCGACCTCGAGCGCCGAGGGAGCACCGTTGACCGGCAGCTCCTTGTGCGCGTGAATGTAGCCAAATCCGGTTGCCGGTTCGTCGGGCCGAATTCCAATCGTGGCGATGTACCCCGCCTGCGCGGCAGCGACGGCCTCGGTGACCGCCATGTTGAAGAAGCGTGCTCCGCGAATGACATGGTCCGCAGCGAAAGAACCGATCACGACACCCGGCTCGCGTTTTTCCAGAATCGCAGCCGCGAGGCCAATGGCGGCCGACGAATCGCGAGGCTCACTTTCGAGCACGATGTTCATGTCCGAGAGGTCGGGAAGTTGTTCTTCGACGGCGGCGCGGTGCGCTCGTCCGGTCACAACCATGATTCGATCTGGTCCCGTGAGGGGCACGAGACGATCCCACGTGTCGCGAAGAAGTGAGCGCCCCGAACCGGTCAAGTCGTGCAGGAACTTCGGTGCCTCAGCCCGCGACAATGGCCACAGTCGAGAACCGATTCCACCGGCCGGAATAACCGCGTAAAACTGCGGAATGGGCTGCACCGAAGTCGTCATTCCCTCAGCCTATCGGGGCGCAAACACGGGGCTTTCGAACCGCCTCGCCGCCGCATTCGCTCACGGTCGTTTCTCAGACCGGCGTAGTGTTGGCACATAACTGCGTTGGCGCACGAGGGTGACCTCCATCCGCCACAAACTTCAGGAGGGTTGTCACGTGTCACGTGTTTCGACTCCCCCCGTTTCGCAGATGAAGGCCAGCCAAGGCGGAACCCTTTATCGCGGACGCGAGGGAATGTGGTCCTGGGTGCTTCACCGCATCACAGGCGTTGCCATTTACTTCTTCTTGCTCGTGCACATTCTTGACACCGCACTGGTGCGAGTGAGCCCCGAGGCCTACAACGTCGTTATCGCCTCGTACAAGAACCCCATCATGGGGGTCGGAGAGCTGGGCCTCGTGGGAGCGATCATGTTCCACGCGCTCAACGGTTTGCGCATCATCCTCATCGATTTCTGGAGTAAAGGCGTCAAGTACCAGCGGGTCATGTTCTGGACCGTGGTTGGTGTGTGGGTCGTGCTCTTCGCCGGTTTCGCACCGCGCCACCTGATGAACGTATTCAGCGAGGGGGGTCACTAATGTCGACGATTGCTGCACCACGCACTCCCGCCCCGCAAAAGCGCCGCGGGGTGAACTGGGAAAAATGGGGCTGGATTTACATGCGTGTGTCGGGTGTCGTGCTCGTCGTGCTCATCTTCGGTCACCTGTTCGTCAATCTCATGGTCGGCGAGGGCATCAAGGCCATCGACTTCGCATTTGTCGCTGGAAAGCTTTCCAATCCCTTCTGGCAGTGGTGGGACACGCTGATGCTGTGGCTCGCACTGATTCACGGGGCCAACGGAATGCGCACCATTGTCAATGACTACGTCGTCTCCAAGGCGTGGGGTCGCACACTGCGCGGCGCCATCGCGTTTGCCGCCGTTGCGCTGATTGTTCTCGGAACGCTCGTAATCTTCACGTTCGACCCGTGCCCCGTCGTGCCGCCCGAGCAGGCGTCCCTCCTTCCCTCGTTCTGCACCGCATAGTCAACTCGACTGCCGCAATCTTTGACGAAAGTGATTGATCTCCCGTGAGCAAGACAGAACCGAAGTACCGCGAAGCTGACCCCATACACGTCGAGACGAAGGTTGTCGATGGCGTGCACTACCACCAGTACGACGTAATCATCGTTGGCGCTGGCGGGGCGGGAATGCGCGCCGCCATCGAAGCTGCACCCAAGGCCAAGACCGCCGTCATCACCAAGCTCTACCCCACGCGCTCGCACACGGGTGCCGCCCAGGGTGGAATGGCTGCGGCTTTGGCCAACGTCGAGGAAGACAGCTGGGAATGGCACACCTTTGACACGGTCAAGGGTGGCGACTACCTCGTCGATCAAGACGCGGCTGAGATTCTCGCGAAAGAAGCCATCGACGCGGTCATCGACCTCGAAAACATGGGTCTCCCGTTCAACCGCACACCCGAAGGCAAGATTGATCAGCGTCGCTTCGGTGGACACACGCGCGACCACGGCAAGGCGCCCGTTCGTCGCTCGTGCTACGCGGCTGACCGCACCGGTCACATGATTCTTCAGACGCTCTTTCAGAACTGCGTCAAAGAGGGCGTCGAGTTCTTCAACGAGTACTACGTGCTGGACCTCGTCATGGTCGGCACCGGCAAGAAGCGCCAGCCCGCCGGCGTCGTTGCATACGAGCTGGCAACCGGCGATCTGCACGTTTTCCAAGGCAAGTCCATCGTGTTCGCCACCGGTGGTTTCGGAAAGATCTACAAGACCACATCAAACGCCCACACCCTCACCGGTGACGGCGTGGGCATTATCTGGCGCAAGGGCATCCCGCTCGAAGACATGGAGTTCTACCAGTTCCACCCGACGGGTCTCGCTGGTTTGGGCATCCTGCTCACCGAGGGTGCTCGTGGCGAGGGTGCCATTCTTCGCAACGCATCGGGTGAGCGATTTATGGAGCGTTACGCGCCGACCATCAAGGACCTCGCACCGCGAGACATCATCGCCCGTTGCATGGTGCAAGAGGTCGTTGAGGGTCGCGGCGCCGGGCCGAACAAAGACTATGTTCTGCTCGACTGCACCCACCTCGGGGCTGAGGTTCTCGAAACCAAACTTCCTGACATCACCGAATTTGCGCGCACCTACCTGGGCATCGACCCCGTCGTTGAGCCCGTTCCGGTTATGCCCACCGCTCACTACGCAATGGGTGGTATTCCGACCAACGTCAAGGCAGAGGTTCTCGCCGACAACACCACGGTGATTCCTGGCCTCTACGCCGCCGGCGAATGTGCCTGTGTGTCGGTTCACGGATCCAACCGTCTGGGAACAAACTCCCTGCTCGACATCAATGTCTTCGGAAAGCGTGCCGGTCGCAACGCCGTGGAATACGCCAAGAAGGCGAAGTTCGTTGAGTTGCCGAAAGACCCCGCGAAGTACGTGCGCGACCTCATTGAGGGCATCCGTGCCGCCAGCGGAACCGAGCGCATCGCATCCATTCGTAAAGAGCTGCAAGAAGAGATGGACCGCAACGCGCAGGTGTTCCGCACCGAAGAGTCGCTCAAGTCGGTGACCAACACGATTCAGGAGCTTCGCAAGCGCTACCGCAACATCTCGGTGACCGACAAGGGTCAGCGTTACAACACCGACCTGCTCGAGGCTGTCGAGCTCGGCTTCTTGCTCGACCTCGCCGAGGTCACCGTCTATTCTGCGCGCAACCGTAAGGAGAGCCGCGGTGGACACATGCGCGACGACTTCCCCGAGCGCAACGACAAGAAGTACATGGTGCACACCATGGCCTACCTCCCCGGTGACCCCGAATCGGATCACGCAGGTGACCACATCAAGATCGACTGGAAGCCGGTCGTCATTA
>WLDR01000113.1 GCA_009704705.1 Actinomycetota bacterium
AGCGACAGCGGCGTCGCGTACGTGCTCGGCAAAGACCCGAATGATCCGGTGAAGCTCGTGTGCGCGGTCGTTCCGTGCATCGCGGCCACCTCGGCAACGAGCCCGAGCACGCGCTCGAAAACGTCGTCGAAGTCGACGTTTTGGTTGAGGCCCTCAGAGAGGGTGTCGTGCACCACCGCGATGCTCGCGACGCGGCGCATGGCTTGCGTGAGGGCATCCTTCGCTTCGTCTGACTGCGAGCGACGTGCCTGAATACGCAGCAGTGACGCCACGGTCTGCAGGTTGTTCTTCACGCGGTGGTGAATCTCGCGAATGGTCGCGTCTTTGGTCATGAGCTCGCGCTCTTGGTTGCGCAACTCGCTCACGTCGCGACACAGCACAATCGCCCCGATGCGCTCGGAACCCCGGCGTAGCGGAATCGCTCGCAGAGCGATCGTCACGCGCCCCGCTTCAATCTCGGCGCGCCAGGGTGCTCGACCGGACACCACGAGTGGCAGCGACTCGTCAATGTTGATCTTGCCGCTGAGCACCTGGGTGGTCACCTCACTCAACGACTCGCCCTCGAGTTCTTCTTTGTAGCCGACGCGGTTGAATGCCGAGGCCGCGTTCGGGCTCGCGAAGGCGACGTCGCCGTCCACATCGAGTCGAATGAGTCCGTCGGATGCCCGCGGAGCGCCACGCTTGGGCTCGGGTGCCGCCTCGAGGTCGGGGAAGGTTCCGCTCGCAATCATGGCGAAGAGGTCATCGGCGCAGGAATGAAAAACTTGTTCTTGACGAGACGGCAGGCGGCTCTCCGACAGGTTTGTGTGCACCGAAATCACGGCGATGGATCGCTTCTCGGTTTCTTCGGCCTGTGGGCGAGGTGGTCGAACGACCGGAATCGTCTGCACGCGCGTGGGTGTCTCTTCAAACCAGGCGGGTGCGCTCGAGTCAACCGTCTCTTGGCTGTCGAATGCCTGCTGCACCTGGGCTCGCCACTCCGGGCGAATCTTTTGTCCCACGAAGTCTCGATAAAAAAGCGTGGCGGCGCCGGATGGTCGGGCGTGCGTCGCCGCGACGAATTGTCCCTCGTCATCGGGAACCCACATCACGACGTCGGCCACCGAGAGGTCGGCCAGCAACTGCCAGTCGCGCAGGAGCATTGTGAACCACTCGACGTCAAACGGAGATGCACCCCGTTCTTCGAGGAGGTTGCCGAGAACTGACATGTCACTAGCCTAAGAGGCGTAGGCCCCGCATCTTCTCGCGCAATCCGACACGGTCGCCCTCGCGCTCAATTCCCACGGCACGATGTGCAAGTTCCTTGATGCCCGCCGCAAATCGTGAATGAGTGTCGATGGTAAACGCCGGAACACCACGCGCGTCTGCTCGGGCGACAAGCTCCGTCGCTTCCGGGATGAGAACCACGTCTCGAATTCCCGCGAAGCGAGAGAAGCTCGATGCAATGTTTTCCGTTGCCGAGAAACCATTTTTGAGCGCGACAACACGATTGACGGCAACGGAGATTCGGGCATCCGGATTCGCATCACACACATCGGACCACAGGCGGATAAATCGAGCGAGACCAACTGAGTCAGCGGCCGAGACGGCGACAATGTCAGTTGACGCCCGCAATGCGGCCAAGGTTGCAGCGTTACGTCGTGGTGCGAGCATGTCACTCGACACTTCTTCATCCGTTTCTAGTGAGAAGCCAACGTCAACAATGACCGTGTCGTAGCACGCGCGCGCACAGTCAAGAACCTTTTCCAGCCTCTCGCGAGATATCTCAGGCCATCGCGCAGGGCTGAGAATCCCAGTGACGACATGCAGTGAATTGCCCTCCACAGAGACCTCGTGCGCGAGCGACGTCAGTTCCTCAGCCGTCAGATTTCCCGAACCGGCCAACCGGCAGGCGCGGGCGATACCGGGTGCTTCATCAAATACGCCGCAACGAATCGCGACAGCACCACCGTAGGTATCCGCGTCGATGAGGATTACGCGATCCCCGCGTGAGAGCGCCGCCGCCGCGAGGTTCACGGCAACAGTTGTGCGACCCGGGGCGCCGGTTGGCCCCCACACTGTGACCACCCGAGCTTCGCGTGAACCGGATTCAGTGGTGCGAGCTACGCTACCTTGCGGTTCACTCGTTTCAGGTGAATGCCGATCGGGCAGGATGCGAAGCGGTCGCTGGCGCAATTCGTTCTGTTGCAGAATCGAGTTCGGTTCGGAGTTCTTTGCACCGGCGCGCGCAACGTGCACAGCATCCGACCAGCTCTGCCAGACACTGACTAACTCGTCAACGCCACACACAGAGGCATTCGCGCTGCTTTGCCGATCGCTCACAACAGCGACGAGCAACACACCTCGCGAGTCACAGGCGTCCACGACATCCATCGACAAGGTCTCTGCGTGTGCGTCCACGACAACGATGTCCCAGCGCTCTCTCCGGATGCGCAGCGCAAGAGATTCGGAGCCTTCGCCGTGGTCCAGACGGACAACGTCATGGTCCTCCGTCTGGGCCTCACCATGAATCCGGTCGCCGTCGTTACCCCACAAAGCAATCAGTACTCGCATGCTCAGCCGGCCTGACTGACGGTGGGCACTGCAATGAGCGAGGCTCCGTCTCCCTGAGCACCGAGCAATCCTCGCAGAGCAGCACGCGGAATCATCAACTCAATTCGCGTCTCATTTTCCATCGCATATGCGTCGGTCTCGAGGGCACGCACGAAAGTTGCCCCCGCCACCACGATAGAACTGGAACTCGGGGATGCCGAATACGGATCGCGTGTTGTGGCCCACACGTCGATTGACGTGCCGGGGAGTGTGTCCGCGGGAAGTCCTTCTGCGACCGCGACGACAAGACGAGCAGATGTAACGGACGCGACTGATCCCACGGCCCTCGCGGGAACCAACTCCCCGGAGGCAATGGCTCGGGTTGCGACGGCTCCGTCAGGGAGTTTGCCGGCCGCAAGATACGTGTCGCCCAGACTCGAGACACTGACGGCGACGAGCTCAAGGTCACTCTCCCGAATCGCGTCGCCCGCAAGCAAGGTTTCTCTCGCTAAGTACATGTCGACCGTTGAATTTGCCGAGGACAAATACAGATACGCCCCGGCTGTCGACGAAACCACCAACAGGATGCCCACGACGAGTCGGAGGTCAATCCGGCGGCGAGGCGAGGCAGAGGGCGAGGCAGAGGGAAACTTCACGAGCCGAAACCTTTCGGGATGAGGAACTCGAACGTCTCGCCAGGAGAAGGCGAAGACGTAGTGCGAACAGCATCGTGTCGAGACACAATCGAGCAGATGGTGAGTTATCCACATTCGCCGGTTCGGACAGTCATTCCGTCTTTCGTCATGCTTATCGTTGGCGCATGACGACTTTTGATTTCGCTCGGTTTCTTTCAGTAGCTGATGTTGCCGAAATCCTCGGGGTTTCCGTTCCGAACGTGCGCAGCTTGATTGAATCCGGCGAGTTGGCATCGATTCGAGTGGGCGATGCCGGACCGATTCGTATAGACATCGCTGAGCTCGACGCGTTCATTGCACACCGATATGAAGCCGAACAGCGAGTTCTTCGACTACGCCAGGCTGAGTTCTCAAACGTTGCGGACTTTTCCGAAGGCCGAGTCATATAGCCCCTGGCTATGGCAGGAGCACCATCTGGATGTTCGCCTGGGGTATCAGAAAAACGGTGAGTGCTCGCGACTCTGCTCGGCTTAACCCGGCTCCGTGCACCGAAACGTCTATGTGATCTCGACCGACTCGGTCAATCAGGCCGGACACTTCCGACCCGACGCTCACGATTCGTAGATGGCGACGCCTGCGTGCCAAATCTCTCAACACGAACGCTAAGCCGATATCACTCGCGAGCGTCGATGGTGCGTCACCGTCAACAAGCCCGAGGGAGCGTGGGTCGCTGGCAACTCCCGTCAGTCGAATGCTGCTCACAGCGCCCAGCGGAATCAGTGCCGACCCGGCAAATAGATTCGGGCTCGCAATTTCCACGAGCATCCAATCCCGGCCGACGCGACTCACCGAGCATTCAACATCCCGATCACCAATTCGAATCGACAGTAACCGTGGTGTGCGTGCATCATTCGGATCCGATTCGCTCGGAGTGACGAGCGAGCGCAGACGTTGAGCAAGTGTCAGACGGGCGATGCGGAGGCGCTCTTCATCGCGGGCTATGTCTTCGAGCTCAGCATCTGTTTCCCGCTCGAGTTGATCTTCAAGGTCTTGAAATAGTCTCTGCCAACGCATTCATGAACGCTACGAATCCATTGCTGTGAAAAACCTCGAGTTGTCCACAGAAGTGCTGAGAACGGAGTGCCATCCCAGTCCAAGCTGATTATCTTGCGGGGCTGTCTCACCTTCACAATTCATCAGTCAAAAGGAAGACTCATGCCAGCACTACACAGCGCGTCAGCGCCACTATCCACAATCCCCGCCGATGACGTCGCGGCATCACCCCGTGTCAACACTCGCCGAGCCGACTTCATCGAAGAAGACTACTTCGGCCCCCAGCACACGTCAGCGAGTGTTTTGCCCGAACCAAAGCCCCTCGCAGAAAATCTGGCGCGGTGCGTTCTCGAAATCTTGGCGGGCGCGCGTGATTTAGACCAGATCTCTCGTTGGGTTACCGACGATGTCTATAGGTCACTCATGACGCGCGTTCACGTTGCCGCTCGTGCTCGTGCGCACAAGAAGATTCCGGCACACAGGCCGAGCTTTTCTATTGGGTCAACCACGGTCTGTCAACCAGCCGACGGGGTCGCCGAGTGTTGCGTAATCTTGCACGGCAAAGCTCGCTCCCGCTCGATTGCGATTCGACTCGAGGGGCTCGACGGTCGCTGGAGGGCGACCGCGATACACGTGCTCTAGCGACCCTTTTCCTGGGCCCGACGCTGTGCGCGGTTGATCGGCTGCTCGCCTTCGGTCTTCTGGCCGAACGCACCACGCGCGGCGGGAGCAGCACCGGGGCGCTGCGGTGGCGCAGGCTGACGAGTCGGAGCGGCGGCACCCTGAGCGGCCTCCTGCTGACGCTGAGCGAGACGCGTCGCCGCAGCCTCAACTTGACCGCGCTGGTTACGAACCTCAACACTGCCATCAGCA
>WLDR01000114.1 GCA_009704705.1 Actinomycetota bacterium
AGCTCTCGTCGGGAAGGTTGATGCCGCCCTGTTCGGTGAATACGAGATAGCGATCCGGTTGACCTGGGTCGTTGTCTACGAAGAGGTCGATAAAGCCGCCAACTCCCTGGCGCTCGAGCCGGGCAACGGTATCGAGTAGCTGACTTACCGATGCCACGTTGGCTGCCACGGCGAGCTGGCTTTCGATGGGAGCTAGCCCCTTACTGTCGATCGAGTCAACGGCCATGAAGCTTGCGTACAGATCACCGACTTTGCGTTCCACGCTGCCTTCGCCCGCATCCCCGATGCCGGTGATGATGTCGCGCACGGCCTTCTCGGCTTCTTCGGCCAACACATGGAATGAGCCGTATCGCGCCTTGTCTGCGGGAATCTGCGTTCGCGTCATCCACTTGCCCGTCACGTGTCGAAAAAGGTCATCTTGCGGTCGAACGTGCGCATCAAGTTCGCTGAGGTCGATGCCGGAATTGGGCATCGAAGATGGGGAAGTATTCACCCGACTAGCCTAAGAGTCATGACTCGTCGCTGGACCCACGTGCTTTTCGACATGGATGGGACCCTCATCGAATCAGCCGACGCGGTGATGGGTCGCATCGCCCGCACCCTGCTCGAATTCGGTGTCGCGGTGCCCGATCGCCCCGAGTTGCAATTGTTGCTGGGGCCGCCGACGCACGACATTCTTGGCAAGTACCTGCCGGCCAGCAGCGTCCCTGAGGCATCCGGCTTCTATCGCGGGCTCGCCGAAGCCGACGGCATGAATGGCTACGAGCTCTTCGACGGGATACGCCACCTCATCGTCGATCTGCACGCGGCGGGCATCCCGCTTGCAACGGCCACCACAAAGCTGCGGGTTGAAGCCGCTCGCGTTGTGAACCACTTTGACATCGGCCAGTACTTCACAGCAATTCAAGGCGCTGACCCCGACCGCGGTGTGCACACCAAGGGCAACGTTGTTGCGGCTGCTCTGTCGGACCTCGACGTCGAATCAGGTGCTCGGCCGGTCATGGTTGGCGACCGCATCTTCGACATCCACGGCGCCGCTCGCTGCGGTGTGCCCACAATCATGTGTGGCTGGGGTTACGCCGCTCCCGAGGAATTCGATGCCGCATATCTCCGGGTCGACACTGTTGCGCAACTCCGCGCGGAGTTGCTGAGATGAAAATCGTTATTGCCCGATGCTCGGTCGACTACGCGGGTCGCCTCACCGCGCACCTCCCCCTCGCTACGAGGGCACTCATTTTGAAGAACGACGGCAGCATCCTGATTCACTCCGATGGCGGTTCATATAAACCACTGAACTGGATGAGCCCACCTTGCTTGTTCATCGCACAGGATCCTGAACCCGAACAACGCGAGCTCGGGGTTCAACAACTGTGGCGAGTCAGTCACGCAAAAACCGCGGACGTGCTCGTGGTGAGCATTCACGAGGTGATCTCTGAGCTCGAACACGACCTCGGAGAAGACCCTGGTCTCATCAAGGACGGCGTGGAGGCGCACCTTCAAAAGCTCCTTGCCGAGCAAATAGAAACACTCGGTGAGGGCTACAACTTGATTCGCCGCGAATACATGACCGCGATTGGGCCTGTCGACATTTTGGCGACGGATGAATCGGGCAAGACCGTCGCAATTGAACTCAAGCGTCGCGGCGACATCGACGGCGTCGAACAACTCACGCGGTACCTTGAATTGCTCAATCGCGATCCGCTCCTGGCCCCAGTTTCTGGCGTATTTGCTGCACAAGAGATCAAACCGCAGGCGCGCACGCTTGCCGAAGACCGAGGCATTCGATGTGTCGTGCTCGACTACGACGCTATGCGAGGAGTCGACGATTCACACTTGCGCCTGTTCTAGCTCCCTACACTTGCCACCTCATGACGAGCGCCCAACAGTTTGCTTCGAGTCCGTATGACTCCGTGCTATTTGACCTCGATGGCACGATGCTCGATTCGGCACCCGGAATCATCAGGTCACTAAGCGACACGTTCCGCCACTTTGGCTGGGATGTTCCGCCTCGTTCAGAGCTGATGAACTACATCGGCCCGCCGCTGATCGAATCGTTTCGAGTGCGACTCGGGTTGGATGAGGAAGCCGCCTGGGAAACTCTTCGCGTTTACCGGCAGGACTACCGACGCGACGGCGCGTTCGACGCCACCGTATTTCCGGGCGTCATCGACGTTTTGGAGTCGCTCAAGCAAGCAGGCATTCCCCTTGCCGTCGCAACAAGTAAGCCCGAAACGCAGGCAATCCGAATCCTGGATCACTTCAAGCTCAGTTCGTTTTTCACGGTGATCTGTGGTGCTACCGAAGACGAAACGCGTTCCACAAAACCTGACATTGTCGCGCACGCACTGAGTGGGCTGCGAAACGCAGGCTATGCCAGCAACCGTCCCGTGCTCATTGGTGATCGCGTGCATGACGTCGAAGGAGCCGCCGCGAACGGCATCCCCTCCATCATCGTTGACTGGGGATACGGCTCGCCCGACGAAGCGGTCGGAGCGGCAGCGACCGCCTCCTCTGCGGAACAACTGCGCACGATGCTGCTCGGTTAGACCTGCCGGTTAGGCCCGCATCGAGCGTCGCGACCAGCGACCAGACAGACTCGCCAGTGCGGTGCCTGTGGCTACCACGATGGCGCCGAAGATAATCGGTGCCGTCACACCCGTGCCACCGGGTTCGAAAGCATCAAACGCGATGGCCGAGACGAGTTGCCCGGTTGTTGCGCACAAACCATAAACCAGAATTCCGATGTCACGAACGACCACGCTGGCAATGGCGATAAAGGTGATCCCCACGGGGCCGCCCACATAAAGCCACGGGTTCGTGGGGAACTCGGACGGCAACCCGCTGGTGATCGAAACGACCGCGACAGCAATCGCCAGCAGGCCGAATCCAACTCCAAAGTTGATGAGGGTTGTCGACCATGGGTTGTGATTGGCATGAGTCAGTCGTCCGTTTGCAGCTTGTTGCCACGAGACACCCACGCCGAAGGCGGCGGGAACAATAACGATCCAACTCGGTCCGTCAAAGTCCCACGACCCTGAGACCGCGATGACTACCGCGGCAACCCCCAACCCTGCCCCGAGCAATCGCAACGGTGTGATTGCCCGACGACCGGCCGGGCCGATAGCGAGAACATCCATCACCAGACCGCCGATTGTGAGCCCACAAACAAAAGAAACCGAGAATAGGGCCAGCCCCAATACGGGCGACACGGCGCTTTGGCTGAAGACAAATGCGGCTCCCGCAGCACCAGCCAGCGTGAATGACCACGGGATTTCTCGTCGCGTAATTGCGTCCCGAGTTGCGGTCAGCCCGACACGAACGCGTTGTGATACCAGCGCGATTCCCATCAAGACGATGAGACCGCCCGCGAATGACAGCCCGGCGGCAACGAGGCCGTCGCCAAGCGCCGAACCCAGCAGACCGTTGATGTGAGCCTGGGTCGACATTGCGACACCCGCAAGCACGGCCAGCGAATAGGCAAGCCACAGGGGGATGCTCGCGTCGAGCTCACGATGTGGGGTCATGCGACAGTCTCCTCACCATGAGACGGCGTGCACCGGTCATTCACATCGCCGATGACAGACTACGGCCTCCGCTCCCGAAGGAACGAAGGCCGCAGTCGTGCTGTCTCGTACCGGTTTACTTGGCCGATACGTTGACCGTGAACTTCACGGTCGTCATGCCGTCCGTCATGGTGACGTCCGTGGTTCCAACACCGAGTGCTTCGAAGCCTGGGTTGAAGATCGCGCTTCCATCGGTGCCACCTGCGGCGAACGCAAGGATTGCCGAGTCAGCGACGGTTGCGGTCCAGAGTCCCTCTGTGTCGGCTGGAACGTTTACGTCAATGAAGTTGCCTTCGTTGACGTCAACGGTTGTGCCGTCGAGATCCTCAACACTCACGATGATGGGTGCGACCACGTTCGAGCCCGTCTCTTCAGTCGTTTCACTCGATTCGGGTGAACTGGTTGCAGTCGAGCAAGCCGAGAGGCTGAAGACTGCTGCTCCTGCGAGGGCGACGATTGCGCCGGCCTTGATGAGCTTGTTGTTCATGCTGTTCTCCTTTGGTGTAACTGTTGTTACTGCCTCAAGGTTACTCAACGACATTTGTCCAGCATGGGACGTACCCGTATGTTTGCTGAGCGTTGTCTGAATGAAAATTGGGTGCGCATGACCAGCTAGGTGCGCAGAGACGAACGGGGAGGCCGCGGTTGCGGTCTCCCCGTTGTTCGTGCGCGAGGGGGGACTCGAACCCCCACGCCCTTGCAGGCACTGGCACCTGAAGCCAGCGCGTCTACCATTTCGCCACTCGCGCGAACAATTCACGAGGCTATCACGCGCTCCCTCGCGGCGCGAAAGCTCTCCGTGCCGAGAGCTACACGTCAAGCACAAGGGTCGGGGTCGACGCACGAGAAACACACGGATACATGACACCCAGCTCGTCCTTCTCTTCATCCGACATAACGGAATCGAGATGAGTCGGGGTTCCTTCCTTGACGCGAACCTCGCACGTTCCGCATACGCCCTTTCGGCAGGACCCGACGATCGGCACGCCGTGCTCTTCGAGTGCGTCCAGAATCGTTTGGTCCTCAGGAACGATGAACGAGACTTTTGATTTTCTGCACGTGACATTTACCGGAGTGGCCACGCTCGACGATGCTCGGTCCACGGCGACAAAACGCTCGAGGTGGAGTCGCTCAGCGGGGGTCGCTATGGCGAGTGCGCTCATCAGGCTTTCAGGCCCGCAGCAGTAGACCTGGGCGCTTGGGTCCTCGACAAGTGACGTGAGGCGGGCATCCTTGTTGCCTAGCTCGTCGCGAGCCCAGACCGTGATCTTGTCCGGGTGGCGCTCCAGAAGCTCGTCGAGAAAGGCCATCGTCGTTCGGCTGCGGCCGAAGTAGTGCAGCTCCCACTCACGACGCTGAGGCAGCGACTCAATCATCGCCTTAATGGGGGTAATCCCAATCCCGCCGGCAATGAACGTGTATCGGTTTGCCGGTTCAAGTTCAAAGTGATTTCTCGGATCAGTGATGTCGAGCTCGGATCCTGCCCGCAGATTCTCGTGAATCCAGGAGCTGCC